>CAZOEV010000644.1:0-2126 GCA_964578915.1 uncultured Lentimicrobiaceae bacterium | reverse complement strand
AAGAGCAATAAAACGCATTGACGAAATACCTGAACCAAAAATCACAGAATATATCGGGCGTATTGCGCCAAAAGACAAGCTTGGCTTATATATGGGCTGTTCGTTTTTGCCCATGTCAGGCGGCAACTTCCTGGCAGGTATTTTGTCTGGACCGGTCTATGGAGATTGGGCAGATAAACTGCAACTGCTTCGGCGCGATCTGGATGCCAAGGGTATTGAAATGCCGGCACTTTCAGATCAATTTACGCAAAACGACCTTTTTTTGGAAGCTGCACGTCACTATGATATGACGATTAATGAACTCACGAATTATTTGTGGCAAACGTATCAGCCCGGAAATATCTGGTATTTATTCACTGGTATTGGTCTGGGTACAGCTTTGCTATTGTGGCTTTTTGATCGGTTGCTGATGCGCAAAAAAGCTGCTTAATTCTTGCTTTTCTTTTTATAGCGATACACTACTGTTAGGTCGTTATTGTCGGGCTGGGGAATATCCCAATATGGACGCTCTTCTGGCGTTTCACTTTCTGGATCATCAGGCTGAGCAATAGTTTCAGTGATTTCTTCCTCTTCTTCCATATCCCAAGAATAGCGCCTTTTTTGTGGCCCTTTTTTACGGTAAAACCAGGCCAAAATTACGCCAGCCATTAAGCCACTTAAATGGCCTTCCCAGGAAATATTTTTCTCAGGAAATAAATCTGGAAATATTCCCCATATTAAACTTCCGTATAAGAAAACAACCACAAAAGACAAGGCCATCAGCCGATTGTCGCGCCGCAGAAAACCGCTCAACATCAAAAAGGCGGCGAGTGCATAAATCAAACCGCTGGCGCCAATATGAACGCCGTCGCGCGCGCCAAGCCACACCCACGAACCAGATAGAACAACACTCAGCGTTAAAATTTCGGTAGCCAAAGTGCGGTAGAAATAGTATAAGCCTGCTATCAAAACAAAAATGGGCGCTGAATTGGCCATCAGATGGTTCCAGTCGCCATGCAGAAAGGGTGAAAGAATAATTCCAGGTAATCCACTGGCTTTGAGTGGTTCAATGCCTAAAAATGATAGACTGATACCAAAAACATATTCTGAAAATTTGACCAGCCAC
The DNA here is from genome assembly GCA_964578915.1 of uncultured Lentimicrobiaceae bacterium. GTDB lineage: Bacteria > Bacteroidota > Bacteroidia > Bacteroidales > F082 > UBA5536. The sequence goes on along the minus strand of CAZOEV010000644.1, from coordinate 1,021 downwards.
ATCACAAGTAAAAATAGGGCTGGCACAAAAAGACTGGTGGTTATGCGGTGTTTTTCTGTGGGGTCTTGCATATAGTTAGTTTATCAAAAAGCATTCCGTTAGCAAAATGCTGTAATTTTTTGACATTTAGGCAGTCGAAAAATGACGTCAGGGTTTAGCTGCCTTTAAAGGTTTTGATGTACATTTGTTGGTTCAAATTATATTATGCGTCAGGGACTAAAACTTATACTTTTATTCATTATCAGCCAATTGATTGTGTCGTGCACGGCGCGTCGGCTTATCCCTGAAGGAAAATATATCGTTCATAAAAACTCGATCGACCTCAAAGAGAAAAAAGAAGGCTTTACTCGTTCCGATTTGGCTGCATTTGTTGGTCAACGACCTAATAAAAGCTTTCTAGGTGTACGTTTTCCGCTTTGGGTTTATTATCAAACAGACGATAAAATCGATAAGAAATTTTGGCGATGGATTAATGAGAAATTGGGCTCGCCTCCTGTCTATTTTGAAGAAGGAACTGCCGAATCTGCCTCCAATCAAATGAAAAAATACCTCAATAATGTGGGTTATTTTAATTCGTCAGTAGTTTCTGATGTGTCGTTTGAAAAGTTCAAAGCGGAGGTGGTTTATAAAATCGAAACTACTGTTCCTTATCGCATCAATGCCTTTGAGTATGCTATTTCTGACAGTGCCCTAGCTATGTGGGTTGAGCCCAGAAAAACTAATAGTCCTGTAAAAGTAGGCAATGTTTATAATGTTTATCGATTGGATGAAGAGCGCGGCAGAATAACTGATTATCTGAAAAATAACGGTTTTTATAATTTTTCGAGAGACTTTATTTATTTCGAAGTTGATAGTAGCCTTAGCAATCACACCATGAATGTGAAAATGCTGATTGACAGCATTGAAACAGATCAGGAAAAAAAAGCCCATCAGCGCTATTTTATTAATAAGGTTGCTGTTTTTCCGAATTTTAAACCTTCACTTGTTGATTGTAAGATTTGAATAATTTTTTACATCATGA
>CAZOEV010000643.1:0-2127 GCA_964578915.1 uncultured Lentimicrobiaceae bacterium | reverse complement strand
AGAGTCAGCAAGCCAACCAATAAACTCATTAGCAGAAAATAGCGCTCGGGAAGCATGGATTGTTTCACGGCTTGCGGTGTAGCCTGTGCTTCAAGTTTTTGCATCACATTTTTTGCGAAATCTGGCCCAGCCTTTTCTTTGGGGATTTTTCTAAGCAGTTGGTCTATATATTCATCATATAAATTCATGGCAAAGTGTTTACTGTGTGTTGATTAACGATTTTTTCTTCCATAAGTTGCGCCAGCTTTTTACGAATTCTGAACAGTTTTACTTTTACATTCGATTCGCCTAGGCTGATTATCTTACTTATTTCGGCCACGGCAAGCTCTTGCGTATAAAACAAACTGATGATTCCGCGTTCTTCAGGTTCAAGTTTTTTCATCGCTTTTTCAAGACGATTAAAATCATCTTCACTTTCCTTGAAGGGCTCCGCAAACTCATCCGCAATCCGTGTTTCCAGCTCCGAAAATTCAGTTGTTCGGATGGCTTTTACTGCATTTAACTGCCTGTACCTGCTTATTGCCGCATGATAACTTATTCGGTAAAGCCATGTCGAAAATAGCGAATCGCCTTTAAAACTTGCCAGCTTTTCGTAGGCTTTCAAAAAGCAGATTTGTGCTGTATCTTCTGCTTCTTCGCGCTGCTGTAGCACGCGCATAGCAATGCTCATCACCATATCTTGGTACTTTACAACAAGTTTTTCATAGTCGTTGCGGCGGCCCGAAAGCACTGATTCTATTACGCTGAGGTCATCGACTTGCATATTCGTTCATTGGACGCATTTATTGCTGTCAAGTTACAGCAATGGCATAAAGTTACAGCTAAAATTTTTATCAGATGAATAGAATTATTACTGCCTCTAGCTTGATGTTGATGAGTTTATCAGCATTTTGTGCAGATGCCATTTAAGTGTTAGATATACAATGATTTAAATTCTGTTTTTATCTTTTGAAATTGATTCTTAATGATTCAAAAAGGTGTATTGACAATCTAAACGGGTGTATTCAGTCGAAAGCGAAAAAACACCTTGATTACAGCATACTTTTGTAGGAAAATAATTAGGTTTTGGTTCACGAAATCAATTATTTCCGACTATGACTCAGAAAGTATTCAGCAAAATACAATATGCTATGAAAAAAGGTATTCAAATTATTTTTTTACTATCAATCCTGTTATTTGTTTCCTGCACAGGCGACATTGAAACCATTACCGTTGAGCGAACCGGGAGTCTGAGTTTTCAGGTTGAAGGATATACAGCAGTATGGAAAAGTAATTCATTTCAGTTTTATCCAGGTCAATCGGTGGTAAAATATTTCGAGGATTCACCGGCTACTTCTATACTTTTTACGCGCCATTATCTGGTGTTTAGTGGAATATCGCCCGATGGCAAAACATTTGAGCTTACTGTTACGGTTGATTTGCCTGACCAGGCAGATATAAGGCATAATTATACTGTTGAATATTCGAGAAACAAAGGAGGCTTAAACGATATTTCTCTCATAATTACGCAGCCCGGAAATCCTACAACATACATCATGGCCAGTATCTGTGCTGATGAGGTGGAAAATGCATTTTTCGCGATTGATCGCCAAAGCCAATCGGAAAAGCTAATTGCTGGTTCGCTCGGTGCTAAGCTTTGCAGCATCAATCAACCAGAAGAAATCTTTATCATCTACAATGCTATTTTTAAAGACATTTCTTATATTGAAAACAACTAACCCGATGAAAACTATTTTACTCAAAATTCGCTTGATTCTTCTTATTGGATTATTTGGCTTTATTGGCATAATTCAGGCTCAAAACACCGATGTTACGGCTGCTGACTTTGATGTTATTGTGAAGAAAAACGGCGAAATCATTCACGGAAAAGTGATGGAAGTAAACCTTGAGCTCATTCGTTATAAGCGAACAGATATCCCTGACGGTCCAATTTATGTGATACCTAGGGAAGATGTTTTCGCCATCAGTTACCGCAATCAGCTTACAGAATACGTTGCTCCTGTTGATTCACTCTTTTTAAGTGGACGACGTTTTCCTTCAACAAAAAATGATAAAACTGTAAGCAAAGCAAAACAGCAAGGAAATAACGACTTGTTTCCATACCTGGCCGAGGGCAGCTTTTATATT
>CAZOEV010000642.1:0-2135 GCA_964578915.1 uncultured Lentimicrobiaceae bacterium | reverse complement strand
CTTCCTGCATATATTGAGGAGTTTGATGAAATGCTGGCAAAGTATGGCAAGTCGTGTGTATATTATGCGCATATCGCAACTGGCGAATTGCATTTGCGCCCCATCCTCAACCTAAAAGACCCAAAAGATGTTGAGCTTTTCTATGAAATTGCGCTGGAAACTGCAAAGTTGGTCAAAAAGTACAAAGGCTCACTTAGCGGTGAACACGGCGATGGCCGCCTGCGCGGAGAGTTTATTCCACTGATGGTGGGCGAACAAAACTATAATTTGCTAAAAAGCATCAAAAACGCCTGGGATCCGCAGCACATCTTCAATCCCAACAAAATTGTGGATACGCCGCGCATGAATACTTCGTTGCGCTATACACCTGGACAAGAAAGCCGCGAACCAAAAACCGTCTTTGACTGGTCAAAGGATATGGGAATCCTCCGCGCTGCCGAGAAATGTAATGGTACTGCTGCCTGCCGCAAAACAGAAGTTACAGGTGGAACGATGTGTCCTTCGTATATGGCCACCCGCGACGAAAAGCACAGCACCCGTGCCAGAGCTAATATTTTGCGCGAGTTTTTGACCACTTCTACAAAAGAAAACCCCTACGACCATCCTGAGATTTATGAGGTGATGGACCTTTGTCTGTCGTGCAAAGCCTGTAAGTCAGAATGCCCAAGCAGCGTGGATGTTGCCAAATTAAAAGCTGAATTTTTACAACACTATTACGATGCCAATGGTGCTCCTTTGCGCTCCAAACTTATCGCCAATATCACCTCCGTGAACAAGCTTGGCAGTATTTTTCCAGCTTTTACTAACCTGATGATGAACAACCCGCTGACCCAAAAACTGATGATGCCGATGCTGGGTTTTGCACCAAAACGCCGACTGCCTTCGCTCTATAAAACGACTTTGGATAAGTGGTTTAGAAAAAACAAGCCTGTAATCAGCAGTGGACGCAAAGTCTATTTATTCAATGATGAGTTTACGCGATTCAATGATACACAGATGGGTATTTACGCGATTTTGTTGCTCACTAAATTGGGTTATGAAGTGGTTTTACCAAAACATATTGAAAGTGGCAGGACATTTCTGAGCAAAGGATTTTTGCGGAAAGCGCAGCAAATCGCTAACGAAAATGTAAGACTATTGGCACCGCTTATCACAGAAGAAAATCCGTTGATTGGCATTGAGCCTTCGGCGATATTGAGTTTCAGGGATGAATACCCTGAATTGGTGGAAGCCGAATTGCGCTCGGCGGCAGATAAGTTGTCGAAAAATAGTTTTACGATTGAAGAGTTTTTGAACAGCGAATACGCCAAAGGAAATATTTCCAGTGATTTATTCACGGAAGAAAAACGCGAAATATTGTATCACGGCCATTGCCAGCAGAAGTCGATTGCTTCCACCCGCGACGCGCTGAGCCTGCTGAATCTCCCAAAAAACTATACGGCAACCGAAATAAAATCAGGTTGTTGTGGTATGGCGGGTTCTTTTGGTTATGAAAAGGAACACTATGATGTTTCGATGAAAGTGGGCGAGTTGGTTTTGTTTCCTGCCGTTAGAAAAGCTGCAGCAAGCACTGTTTTGGTTGCTTCCGGCACTTCTTGCCGCCATCAAATTCATGATGGCACCGGAAAAGATGCGGTTCATCCTGTTGAAGTGCTTTATCATGCGCTGAAAGGCTAAACCTAAATCACTACCTTCAGCCCATCAAGGGCTAAATGCGTATTTGCAAAAACGCTTTTGGCTTCAGCCAATAAAGGATTCAGGTCTTTGTAACGCGAAGAAAAATGGCCAATCAGCAGTTGTTCCACGCCTGCATTTTTAGCAATAGTAGCCGCATCAATGGCTGTTGAATGTAGAGTTTTTGCCGCTAGCTCATGTAAATTCTCCATAAAAGTGGCTTCGTGGTAAAGTAAAGTAGCTCCTTTAATATAGGACACAATCGGTTCGTGGTAAGCCGTGTCGGCACAAAAAGCATAGGCGCGCTGATCAGTTGAAAGCTGGATAATTTCGGCATTGCTTATCCTGATATTTTTCTTCCCAACAAAATCTTTTCCATGCTGTATATCCTGTAATTGCTGATGAGAAGGATTATATTTTTCAATAAAAGCCGGATCAATATGCTTACGGGCTTTTTCTTG
>CAZOEV010000641.1:0-2141 GCA_964578915.1 uncultured Lentimicrobiaceae bacterium | reverse complement strand
AATAAAGGCCAGCTTTCAAATAGGAGCTGACCACATCCCGGCCATCCCTAAGAATATGTATAAATTTGGCTTCTGGAAATACTTTTTTAATTCTCTGTAGATGGAACGTATTCAATGGGGTTTTGTCACCCCAACGCGACGCGTTAGGCTTCTTTTCTTTCGCGTAATACATATACAAAGCGTCAAGAAGGCTTGCCAAATTCTGCCTATTGACATCAAATTTGACTATTTCTTCATAAAGCCCTTGAAGCTCGACAGCCCACGTAAAGAACTGGGGATAGTTTTCAAATTGTAAAAGAATTATTCGTGATAACTCAGGCCAAGGTAACCAACTGAGTACTCTATACCGTCTTATAGCCATCCCAAGCACATAAGACTCCGGGGGAATTATAACTGCTGGATGGCTTGCAAGAATGGAGCGCAATAAGGTATTTCCAGAACGACCAGACCCGACAATAAAAAATGGGACAGAATGAAACATTAACTTAGAACTAGTCAAAGGTTTTCGATTAAATAGTTTGCTGTGAAAAAACCTATATTCATCATATAACCGTAAAAGTAGGTCAGGATATAGACCGACAATTGTGCTTTTCCCATTTATTTTCATACAGATTTTACTTGACCAGAGTTTTAGATTTAACTTCTTTTTTATTTTTTTAATAGCATTTATAGTATCAATGTACTTCAATAATATCCTTAAGGAGTAGTTTGTAACTCAACAGTCACTTCAAATCGCGATCAGAACAAACTTTTTCCGGAGGATATGCCATTAGGAAGAAATATTCTATTGGGATGCTACGCTCCAATGCATAGCCATCATTTATGCCCCAAACCTTTATGCTATAAATGAGATGAATAATAATTTTTGGATCAGTCCCTGTTGAATAATTTTCAAACTTAAGAGAATTCCGCATCGGTTCCTTCTTTGCTACAAGCGATATCATAGTAATATGGCAGAAATATAATCGGCGGACTCCCAGTACCTATCAAACAAGCCAAGAACTTTAGCGTCATAGATTTCCTCGATTCGATGTACTATTTTATAGAGGCTTTCCTAATAACAACTCTGGAAGAGGAAAGTAGCCTGTGGTCTTCCCGAATTTCATTTTAATATAGCACAATGTGGCAATATTCCAACCCATCAGACTTACCATCCCTGCGGTTGCTGCGCCGCAAATACCATATTTCGGTATAAATAACAAATTAAGCACGATATTGGTCACTGCGGCAATAAAAACGATGTTCCTGAATACAATCTGATTTCCTGTCATATTCATAAACAGACCCGTGGCTCCGGATATGGAATGCACAAACTGCCCCAGAACAAGCAACACCAAGGCCGGATAAGCCACGGTAAATTCCTGACCGAAAACGATGTGCAACACCGGCTTGCCCAGAATAACGAGTCCCAGAAGGATCGGAATGGTAGTCCAGAAAATGAGCTTAGCTGATTTTTTTGCCACATAAAACAGCTCATCTATTTTTTCTGAATGGTAAAGTTCGGAGAATTTTGGGCCAGCCATGGAATTGACGGAACTCAGAATAAAGGTGGTCAGTGTGGCGAGTTTTACAGCAATGGAATAGTAGCCCACTTCAGCGTCAGGACGGAATATTCCAAGAACAATAATTCCCGTTTGACCGATGACAAAGGTCATGGTGGACGTCATAAGCATGGGGAATGAGATTGCCAAAATCTCCCGAATAGCCATGGGATGGGAATCATCGTTTGGGCTTGTCTTTTGTTTAAAGGCCCGATCAATGATCCAAGCCCCAGCCAGGGCGGTAATGGCGATAGAGGTGAATGCTGCGTAAATAGGATTGTTAATGTGATAAAAGAAAATCGTGATGGGTACCAGAATGATTAGAGTCGAAAGGGAGGGCATTAACTGCATGAAAGCAAAAAGCCGGACCAGGCGAAGACCACGGACAGCCTGAGTGTTTAATTGCATCAGGGACTTGAAAATAATGAAAGCAGAGGCAAGTGCGAAATAGCATCTGAGATGCGGCTTAGAAAATACAGTATCAGCAATGAACCCTGCGCCCACAAAAAACACTGTACCAGTAATCAGGGACACCCCAACCACAAAATACTGGGTTTTGCGGTAAACCTTGAAGGCTGAGGTGGGAGAATATTTTGCCAG
>CAZOEV010000640.1:0-2142 GCA_964578915.1 uncultured Lentimicrobiaceae bacterium | reverse complement strand
TTTTGTAGTTGGCGGACCTTTTGGTTTTTCAGGAAGCGTTTATGGACGCGCCGATAAAAAAATCTCGCTTTCGCCAATGACTTTTTCTCATCAACTAATACGACTGCTCTTTGCTGAGCAGCTTTATCGGGCTTTCACCATCATTCGTGGTGAGGCTTATCACCACGATTAAAACAAGAAATTGTTAATCAATTTTTTTGAAACGCAATCTTTCACCTTCGCTATCTAAAAGTATAAGCCGGTTGTTTTTCAACTGAAAACTAAAGCTGTTATCTATAATAGTTTCGCGGTACAAATCACTTTTGGTATTTTCGCGGCAGGCCATTCTTGTGGATATAACATCCTTAAAAATGATAGTGTTTGCAGAAGTTTTAATATTTCCGGTGAGGATATTACAGCCATCTTTTCCACCAAAACGCTGTTCTTCGGTAAAAATTTCTAAGCGTGGTAAACCGTTGCTGAAATCTGAATCCGCATAAGTTTTTCCATCAATGGCTTCTAAAATCCAAATATCATGGAGTTTTAGATCAAAGGTATAAGTGCCGCAGCCACTAAAGTTCGTGAAATCAGTATCCACGCCGTTTTTTGCTTTTACATTTACTTTGTAATCAAAAAGCTGTCCCGACATGCCATCTTGACAACTTTCTTTAATGATTTCAATTTCCAGCGAGCCCGCTTCTGTTGCAAGAGAATAGGAAGCTTTTTCGGTATTCAGCATGTCTTTGGAATCGATCGGAGGTGTTGTTAGCGAAATACCTGAAAGAGACTGAAATGTAAACTGTTTGTCAAAATCCATAGTCAAACTCCAAGATGGCTCATTGCCGATAGCAAAAAAATCTACGCCTTCGCCAGCACGTTTTATCTTGAGTTTGTGCACATTTCCTTCACTGGTTTCAGTTTGTTTAATTGCAGGTCTCAAAACATACATATCAGCCAGCGATCCAGTAATTTCTTTGCGATTTCGGTCTAAAACTTGCAGATTCTCACCGCTTTTCTTAAAATACAGCAGGCCGTCTTTATCATCTAAAAGTTGAATAATACCGTCTTGAATCTTGTAATTTCCCGAAGTTTCAAAAACATTTTCTTCTCGGCCTAAATAAACCGATTTTGTACTATAACTGAAATCATCGTTAAAAGTGATTGTGTACTCAATGCCTTCACAATCAGCGCAAGGCGTAATGCCGGAGTAGGTTCCATTCAGTGCATTTGATTTGATTTCAGTAACTTTTGTTGTAGTTGTTTTGCTCGTATTGCAGGCAGCAAAAAACAGCACAGAAACGAAAATTAATAGGATCTTCTGCTTCATAAAAGGACAATGTTAAGAAGTTTGGTTAGCTTAGAATGGCGCTAGAGTTATACCAAGAGACAGCGGATAAAACTCTGGGCCTAAATCACGCTGAAAAACCCTTGCTGGCTGGTAATAAGCGAAAACGCTGATCCACTTGTAACCAAGACGCAGTGTGGGGCCGAAAGTATATTTTTCGAGCGAGTTAACCTTTTTGCTTTTTTGATGAACGCTTGGTCCAATAGCTGTTATATCACCAACATATTTAGTTTTGCTGTCGATCACAATCCCCAACTTAAACCCAACGCCAAGTTTCCATTTATTATCGAACCTGAACCGCAATTCAGCAGGAAAATCAAGGTAAACCAAGTTAACTTTACTTTTTTTGTAATTGTTTGTTATTGGCACAAAGGTGATGGTATCCGCATTCAAGTCTATAATTTGTGTGTTGGAATAAAAGTTTTGCGAACGGATTCCAACACCGAGTGAAAATGTATGTGCACTTTCTCCGAGAGCGAAATTATAAGTCCCAAAAACATTAAAACCCTGATTGATGGTACGCGAATCATAATTAGCGGGTGTTTGGGTTAAAATATCAGTATAAATATCGAAGCCAACAGTAAATTTTTTACTGGTTTTATCGGTGATTATTTGCGCAGATAAACTGCTAACGAAAAGTGCTAAAATAAAAAGGAGACCTGCTTTTTTCATGTTTTTAATATTTTGTAATTATTTCTTTTTTAAGCAATTACAAGATTCAAAATCCTGTAACAGCTGGATAACCGCTTTACTTTTCTAAATTTAAATCATCGACAATATGTGTGTTTTGATCCAAAAAGTCGCGCTTCATTTCGTGG
>CAZOEV010000639.1:0-2143 GCA_964578915.1 uncultured Lentimicrobiaceae bacterium | reverse complement strand
GATCACGATAAAACAAAAGGCAAGCACAACAACATTTAGCCAAGTTCGCAATCCTGCTCCTATCAGGTTTTTAAAAGCTAGTCTGAAAGCTATTTTCATTAGGTCTGATTATATACTATTTCAAAATATTTAAGCTGCTATTATTGCACTTTCCCTTTCAAAGCTTCAACAGGATTCATGCGGGCAATTTTTCGCGCAGGCAAAAAACTAACTAGTGTTGCCGATAAAACAACGATTACAATCGTGCCGAAAACCAATCCCAGTCCGTAAACCGGATACATACGTTCGGCCATAATAATTCCCATTTCGGAGCCATCAGCACCAAAACCTATTCCGATTTTTGAAAAGTACCATAAAAGCGGAAAACCATAAATAGCGCCCAAAACAACAGCAAAAATGCTATACATTCCTCCTTCAGCTGTAAACATGCGCACTACTTGCCAGCGCGTCATCCCAAGCGCAATGTAACTTCCAATTTCTTTTTGTCTGCGGAAAATAGAAAGCACTTGTGTATCGAAAATAGCCAGCAAGCCTAGTGTCATCAAAACGATATATAAAATAGACCCTCCAATTTTTTTAGCATCTATCATTTTTGTCTGTTCGCGCATGAGGTATTTCTGGGTTTCAAAATTCCACCCTTCAACTTCTTTAGGCTTATAGGTTTCATTAGCAACAAAATAAGTTATTTGATCTTTTAATAAAGTGATTTCCTGCAGCTTTTCTATTGCCATCCAGAATTGTCCACCATCCACGAAAGGAACGTTGGTTTCAAATATTCCGGCAACGGTAACTGTAGCGGCATCGTAAGTGCCATTTTTATCTCTCCACCGCAGCAAAATTTCATCGCCGGTTTTCACTTTTGCCGATTCGGCCATACGTTGACCAATCAAAACTGGGAAATCGGCCTTGCTTTGATTTAAGATTTCTGTTGGCAATCGCAATGTCGTTTGATTAGGATCAATCCCCTTTAATCGAATCGACATCATACGGCCTTTTGGATAAATATTGGCTTGCCGAATTAAAATCGGTGTCAGGTTTTCCTGTTTGTCTTCAGCCAATTTACCATGTCCATCTTCTATGGAAAAAGCATCATAAGGGTCATAATCCTTGTGAATCAACTGACCATTTCCCCATTCCCAATTTATACCATCAATTTTGGCTTGCTCGTTCCAGCCATCGATCAAACCGTTGTAAAAAATGATTACAACAAAGGCAAACGACAGCACGCCAGCATTGAGCCAAGTTCTGAGACCTGCTCCCATCAAGTTTTTGTATGCGAGCTGAAAGGCAAGTTTCATAACTGTGTTTTTTTTACCGTTACCCATTCATCTTCAGCCACTTTACCGTCTTCTAAATGTATCAGCCGATTAAGATAGCCCATTACTTTTTCGTCGTGGGTAGAAAAAATGAAGGTAGTTTTCAATTCTTCATTTAATTTTTTCATCGTTTGCAAAATGGCGTGTGCATTTTTTGCATCGAGGTTGGCTGTTGGCTCATCGGCCAGCACTAGCTCGGGTCGTTTTACCATAGCGCGGGCAATAGCTACGCGCTGCCCTTCGCCGCCCGACAATTTAGACGGTTTTTTATTGGCCATTTTTTCCAAACCTACCCACTCAAGCGCTTCCATCACCGCTTTCTTTCGCTCGGTGGCAGAACGTTTTTGGAGTAAAAGTGCAAATTCAACATTTTCATAAACAGTATAAACAGGCAACAAATTATACACCTGAAAAATAAATCCAATATGCAGATTCCGCAATTGTGCTGACTGCTTATGTGATAAATCTGAAATCCTTTTGCCCATCACGGTGCAGCTTCCTTCAGTAGGTGAGTCAAGCGAACCCATGATGTTTAGCAAAGTAGTTTTTCCGGATCCACTAGGCCCAACAATCCCTGAAAATTCGCCCTTTTCAAAGCTCAAATTAATATCGCTAAGGGCAGTAAATTCGCCATCGCCAACGGGAAAACGTTTGATCAGATTTTCGGTAATAATAATCTTTTCTGACATAATTATTTTATTTAATGATTGTAAACCAGCATAAGACGAATGCCCGGCCCTGAAAAAGAATTTTCGTAGCGAATTGTACCAAAACCCGTCTGGTTTTTGGGATTGTAATACGCCATGATATAGCCGGAAATTTTTTTG
>CAZOEV010000638.1:647-2143 GCA_964578915.1 uncultured Lentimicrobiaceae bacterium | reverse complement strand
AATAGTCATAATTATCTCTTAAACATGGGGTTGATGGTTTTTCAGTAGACCCTAACTAATAAGCAAAACGCAGACCTTATGGTTCCTAAGAATTAGAGCAATCAACATCGTCCATTTATCTAAAATCTGAACAATATATCTGTAATATCAGGCTATTTCTTTGTAAATTTTTGTGTCTCCAATTTATTTCCATTCTTATAGTATAGAAAATACATACCGCGAGCCAATTGGCTACCATCAATGGTAACGGAATACTCCCCAGGAGTTTGATAAGCATCGATAAGTGTCAATATCTTTCTTCCCCATAAATCACAGACGCCAATAGATACCCGACTGCTTTTCTTTACAAAATAGTTAAGATGAGAGGATGTATTTATGGGATTTGGGAATATCTGATCCACTAAAATATCATCCGGCAACTCATTAACTGCTATAATTACGCCAACCGGGCTTTCCAACCATGGTTGGAATAAAACATGATCGGAAACCGAATTGCCTATTCCGCTCGGGTTTAGATCTTGATGATGAGGGCCAGTTATGTCTCCCCACCAGTTGTTTCTTGCATCCACATCTACATTCGGGTCCGCATTATAGACCCCAGTGCCATTATCCATAATATTATTGTTTTGTAAAATAGGAAGTGCACCGGAAATCGTATAAACACCATCAGTAGTATTATTAATTATATTATTGAATTGGATATTCGGGCTGGCATCTGCAACGTAAATCCCTCTTTCACTGGATTGGACTACCGTGCTATTTTCAATATTGACATCATTGTCGTTGGCATGAATATTGGCTGAATATTCTCCTCCCCCATAACCCACAAAACAATAATTTAAAGCACCGGACGAACCTGGCTGATATTCAATTGTAGACCATTGATTAGGAGCGGGCGATGTAGCATCTCCGTCACCATTGCTATCTCCACCATGGAAATCATCTGCCAAAGCAGTAAAGACAATAGAATCGGTTTCTGTTCCTATAGCGTTTAAACTACCAGCAATAACAAATCCATCATAAAAATCGTTGAATTTAACTGTAGTGCCAGGGGTAAAGCTCAGTGCGGCACCCTCATTTATTGTTACATCTTCCCATAAAATAAAAGGAAAATTATTTTGCCCAGTAAAGGTATTGTTGCCTGCTATACTTCCCCATATTCCAAAGCCATTGCGGCCGAAACCGTTGGGGGCAGCACCAGCACTAGTATTGTTTATCAATGTAATGTCAGTAGTTTCGTCTGTTAAGTATGTCGCAACTGCCCAAGTGTTGTTGGAAAAAGCATTGTTGCTCATACTTAGTATTTTCAGCGAATCCAATCCCTCGATACGAACACCTTCTTGTAGGTTATTTATAATTTTATTGTTGTTGATATCCGGGCTGGCATCCCCAACGTAAATTCCTCTTTCACTGGATTGGACTATCGTGCTATGTTCAATACTGACATCATTGTCGTTGGCATGAATATTGGCTGAATATTCTCCTCCCCCATAACC
>CAZOEV010000638.1:0-547 GCA_964578915.1 uncultured Lentimicrobiaceae bacterium | reverse complement strand
CTATAGCGTTTAAACTACCAGCAATAACAAATCCATCATAAAAATCGTTGAATTTGACAATCACTCCAGGTTCAACAGTAAGGGTTACGCCTTGGTCAATGAAAATATCATTCTGTATTAAATAAGGGCTACCTGAGATGCCCCAGACTGTATTCTCAATAATATATCCTCCGGGAATAATGGTTTGAGCATGCGTCATTCCAAAAAATAGGAATGTTAGAAAACCTAGTAATAGTGTTGTTTTTTTCATGATTTTTTGCGCTAAAAATTACAAGAATGAAAGAAGAAGCTTATGATTAAGTAATCCATGAGTGTAGGATTATTTAAAATTTTGATTTTGTGGAAGATGGCTTGTAATATACAAATTTTCACAAGATTTATCAAGTAAAAAGGCAGTTTATAATAATTCTAAATAATCACTTGACCAATTGGTACGAGTCTTAGGCAGTAAAGGGCGATTGTTTTTTTTGTTTATAACTTGCGGATTTTAGGAGCTATCGGGGGAGTCAGTTGCTCGTCTTGTCAAATAATTTTTGCAGTAATTCAG
>CAZOEV010000637.1:0-2153 GCA_964578915.1 uncultured Lentimicrobiaceae bacterium | reverse complement strand
TCCCAAACTTTTTAAGAATATTTTTCATTTGAGCTTGTTTTAGCATAAAATTAAGGGAAACGAAACCTATAATTCAAGTAAAAAAGTCGTGCTATCAATGCCGTCCGCATAGTCCAAAATGGTTGGTGACTGGGCTTTCCCGAAGGCATAAGAGTTTGTCCAATGTGCTTTTCGAGAAACAATACATTGAATTTTTTCCGCGTTGTCTGTGAGCAGTTCTTGAAGCATTTTAGTGTCATTATAGGTCTGATAATGCAGAACAGAGACAGGAGAACTAAATTCAGCAGCCTTTTTTAGCAACATAAAACCATTGTCGAAATGCACATCACCGTTTACGAGCCAGATAGCTTTATTGTATTCATAATTATTAAAATACTTGCTGTGGTTATTTAGATCATTAAACATTTCAAAAGCTTCAAACATGGGTTTAAAGTCGTATCCATCAGGCACAAACAGTGTAGAGATATTGCGACAACCTAAGCCAAAGTAGGAAAACACATCAAGTCCAAGCACTTGTAATTCTTCTTTAGTTTCAGTTCCATCAATAACAGCCACGCCATTTCTGTTTGCTCTAATTAAATGAGGGTATTTACCAAAATAATAATTGAAATAGCGCGCTGTGTTGTTACTGCCGGTAGCGATTACCGCATCAAAACCAGCAATGGTGCCTTCCGCAAAAGCGATATAAGGTTTGAATTCAGGTTCGATTGTAATAAGCACATCAGCAAGAGCAGGCAATAAATAAAGGTCATCGCTGGAAAGCTTTCCCAAAAACTTGTGGCCTGTAGTTAAAACAACAAAGAAATCATGAAAGCCAACAAGCGGGATATTTCCAGCCATAATTACAGCAACGGTTTTTGGCTTTGTTATTTTTTCCAGCTCATAAGCCTCCGAAAACTTTTCCAACTGTTCTGTCGAAATCATGGCAGCAATATTTTCCACCATCAAAGTAATATTGTCATCAGTAAACCAAGTGTTTTTTGACTTTGCTTTTTGTTTGGCAGATTGAAAAGCCAATAGCGCCTCATTTTCGCTAGATGTAATAGACTTAGCATCATTTTTTAAGACTTGTCCGAGTCGCTCAAAGGCGTTTAATCTTTTTGCTAAAAGAATCATTTAAATATCAGTTTTAAAACGATTGCGAAATTACAGAAATATTACGGTTAATTATTTCACAGTACGGGCAATTATTCTATCTTTGCTCCCGTCTGACGTAAATTAAACCAGAACAAACATTTTATACTTTAAACTATGAAAAAGCATAATTTTTACGCAGGTCCATCCATCCTGCCTCAGTACACCATTGACAACACTGCGAAAGCCATACACGAATTTGCAGATATGGGTCTTTCGCTCATGGAAATTTCGCATCGCAGCAAGCAGTTTATTGCGGTAGTAGAGGAAGCTCAAAGCTTATTCAGAGAGTTACTAAACATTCCTGATGACTATTCAGTCTTGTTTCTTGGAGGTGGCGCTAGTTTGCAATTTGCCATGATTCCTTTTAACTTATTTAACAAAAAAGCTGCTTATCTGAACACAGGTGTATGGTCAAAAAAGGCTATCAAAGAAGCAAAAATGTTTGGTGAGGTTGATGTTGTTGCTAGCTCAGAAGACAAGAATTTCGGTTATATTCCAAGAGGTTACAAAATTCCTGCTGATGCTGATTATTTCCATATCACCACCAACAATACCATCTACGGAACAGAAATTTTAGAGGACATGAATTCGCCGGTGCCATTGATTGCCGATATGTCATCAGATATTTTCAGTCGTCCGGTTGATGTTTCTAAATATGCAATGATTTATGGTGGCGCTCAGAAAAATCTTGCCCCTGCCGGAGTTACCTTTGTTATTATAAAAAATGACATTCTTGGTAAAGTAGATCGTAAAATCCCAAGCATGTTGAACTATAAAACCCATATCGACAAAGAATCGATGTTCAATACACCTCCTGTAATGCCTATTTTTGCTGCATTGCAAACACTGAAATGGCTTAAAGAAAATGGTGGATTAGCTGTTATGGAAAAACTGAACATAGAAAAAGCTAATCTCATATACAATGAAATTGACCGCAATAAACTGTTTAAATGCAATATTGCAAAACCCGAAGACCGTTCGCGCATGAATGTTTGCTTTGTGATGAGCGAAGGTGA
>CAZOEV010000636.1:0-2170 GCA_964578915.1 uncultured Lentimicrobiaceae bacterium | reverse complement strand
CTGCCACCGAAATCGTTACTGCCATCAAACTGGATGTGGAAAACTTCGAGTTTTTTGTTTTGGAAGGCGCTCAGGCGATTATCAATAAATACCGTCCTGTGATTTATACCGAACTGTGGGAAAATGAAAACCGTCAAAAATGTTTCCAGCTGATGAAAAGCCACGGCTACCAGATAAAAGTACTGCACAAAAAAATGCTGGTGGATTTTGATGCACAAAAACACCTCACACAGAATTTCTTTTTTATACCTTAGCGGGTTCAACCGAATGTATTGCTGATGCAAAACAGATTTGTTAAAAACCTGGCGCTGTTACTCTTCCTGAATCTTTTAATTAAGCCATTCTGGATTTTGGGTGTTGATCGTGCTGTGCAAAACACAGTGGGCGATGCGAGTTATGGCTTTTACTCCTCCATTTTTAGCTTTTCGTTTCTGTTTTATATCCTGCTCGATATGGGCATCACCAATTTCAACAACAGAAATATTGCCCAAAACAACCAGCTTCTCAACAAACACCTGGCCGGCATCACCGTTGTGAAAATGTTGCTGGTAGTGGTTTACGGGCTGGTCATTTTCTTGATCGGATTTCTTATTGGCTACGACGGACAACAGCTAAAACTGCTGGCCTGGGTAGGTATCAACCAAGTTCTACTCTCATTTATCCTTTATCTGCGGTCGAATATTTCGGGTTTGTTGCTGTTTAAAACTGACAGCTTTTTATCTGTTTTCGATCGGCTGCTGATGATTATCATCTGTAGCTTTTTATTGTGGTCGGGCTATTTCCGGGGACAGTTCCAGATTGAATGGTATGTTTATGCTCAAACTTTCGCCTACGCGCTAACAGTTTTGCTGGCGACCTTTATTGTGCTGAAATATTCCGGCAGAATAAAACTCAATTTCAGCCTACCATTCTCTCTGATGATTATCAAGAAAAGCATTCCTTTTGCGCTTTTGGTTCTGCTTATGAGTTTTTACAATCGCCTGGAACCAGTGCTGATTGAACGCATTTTAGGTGGTGAGCTTGGCAAAATACAAACCGGGATATACAGCCGTGCCTTCAGGCTGCTGGATGCCGGAAACAATATTTCACTACTTTTTTCGGTGCTGCTGCTGCCTATATTTGCTTCATTACTAAAGAAAAAAGAATCGGTAGAAGAAATTGTAAAGCTTTCTTTCACGCTCATTATCAGCATGTCGGGAATTGTGGCTGTACTTTCGATATTTTACAGCAACGAGATTATGCAACTGCTTTACGGCATGC
Source organism: uncultured Lentimicrobiaceae bacterium (assembly GCA_964578915.1). Lineage (GTDB taxonomy): Bacteria > Bacteroidota > Bacteroidia > Bacteroidales > F082 > UBA5536. The sequence goes on along the minus strand of CAZOEV010000636.1, from coordinate 910 downwards.
AAGAAGCCGAAAGCCTATCCCAGTTTACCAACCGAATTGCAGAATCAGCGCAGATTTTCAGGCTGCTGATGGGCAGTTTTGTGGCCGTTTCGATTACTTATATTTTTGGCACGCTGCTTACTGCCAATGGTAGTTTAAAACTTTTAAATATTATAGCCGCTTCAGGTGTGGTGGTTAATGTGGGTGTCAACTTCTTGCTTATTCCGCAATGGCAGGCCTTGGGAGCGGCTTATGCCAGCCTAAGTGTGCAGGTTTTTACAGCTTTGCTACAGCTTTTTCTGGCATGGAAAATTTTTCATTTAAAATTCACGACCACATTTTGGCTTCGCTTGGTTGCTTTTGCCGGCATAGCCGTGTTGGCCACCTATTTCTCACGCATGCTGCCCTACCACTGGATTGTAAACTTTGCTATCGCAGGAACCATCAGTTTATTGGCCTCTTTCTTTAGTGGTTTATTGCGCATTAGCGAATTGAGTAAGCTGCTTTTTGCACGGCAGAAGAAGTGATAAATCCCTTAAAAGCAACATATTGGTATCATTATTTCAAGGTTTCCATGTCCTTGATTGTCGGACGATAAAAAGTTGGATTTCAATTTGATTGCTAACCAAAACGCTGGTTCAAGCAAAGACTTTACAAGGTCGTTTTTTCTACTAAACCTCAAAAGGTTTTTGAAACCTTAGAGGTTTTCAAAACTAACAACCCAAACTGAATTTTCAAAGAACAACTTTTAGTCTTTCTGATTAAAAAAAATCACGTACATTTGACGACCTTTTAAAAATATCAGGAAATCCATGCAAGAACCGGTAAAAGGCGACATTAATTCGTTCAGCTTGTTGAAGTTGGTGATTAATTACAAAAATCCTATTCTCGTAGTATTGGCTGTTACTGCCCTACTGAGTTTTATGTTCAC
>CAZOEV010000635.1:0-2171 GCA_964578915.1 uncultured Lentimicrobiaceae bacterium | reverse complement strand
ATCTTGCTGCTTTTATGCTAGCTTTTTTCTGGATTTGATTTTTGAGGCTTAAATAAACTAATTTTGGCTGCTTATTTTACGGATTTTCAGTTAAAAAATTGTTAAACCTTCAGGATTTCAATTGAGCACCTTAAATATACTAAGCTTAAAATCAGCATAAAAAATCACAAAAATCAATTTATATGGTGGTCTCAGGATTATTAATTGTAGCTGGATTTGTTGCTTTAATCTTTGGCGCCAACTGGTTAGTTGACGGCGCATCAGCCCTAGCTAAAAAATATCATATTTCCGACCTTGCCATTGGATTGACCATTGTTGCTTTTGGCACCTCAGCGCCTGAATTGGTGGTGAATGCCATTGCTTCCTATCAGGGATATTCAGATATTGTTTTGGGCAATATTATTGGCAGCAACAACTTTAACCTATTTATAATATTAGGAATAGCAGGACTTATTTTCCCGATAAGCGTGCAGTCATCGACGGTATGGCGCGAAATTCCAATTTCTTTAATAGCTGCTTTAATACTGCTGATTCTTGGAAATGAAATTTTCATTAGTAAGCTTACCGAAATTTCACGGTATGATGGGCTAATACTAATTGTGCTTTTTGCACTTTTTCTTTTGTATGTGTATAAACAGATGAAAACCGAAGAAAGTGTAATAATCACTTTTGAATCAAAATCGAACGCTAAAATCTGGATTTTAATTGCCGGAGGATTTGCTGGGCTGATAGCTGGTGGTCAACTTGTTGTGAATAATAGCATCGGCTTGGCTACAACTTTGGGCGTTTCCGAAAAAATTATCGGACTAACAATTGTAGCCGCCGGAACTTCACTGCCCGAGCTGGTAACTTCTGTTGTTGCAGCTCTGAAAAAAAACAGTGATATCGCCATTGGCAATGTTATTGGCTCCAATGTTTTCAATATTCTGCTCATCTTGTCTATAAGTTCATTTATCAGACCAATCCACTTTAATCCGAATTTTAATCTCGACATAGCGATATTAATTGGTGGCACACTGTTTTTATTTATCGCTATGTTTACTGGAAAAAGAAAAAAACTGGATCGCTGGGAAGCTTCATTGCTGCTTGGCTTTTATCTGGTTTATACTGTTTATCTGGTTCTAAAAGAACTCTAGAGCTATAAATCATCTCTCTTGTAATCGTATTTTAGAAAAACTTAAACCACTCTATTTAAATACGATACATCAATTTTAGCGAAATTCTCCGTGCTAGTCAAATTCTTCCTTAAATTCGCGACACAAAACCTGATGGTGCCTCGGCGCATTCATCAACTATCAAATTAAACACCTATGAAAAAACTTTTCCTTTTTGCACTGCTTCTTTTTGCATTGCTAAATCCCTTTGACGGCACGGCTCAGCAAGCCAAGAAAACAATCAGCATGAGCGATATTTGGACTTCTGGCCAATTTTACCCAAAAATGGTTCGTGGCCTCAATCCGTTGAAAGACGGCAACACTTATGCGGTACTCGAAGATAGCCTACTGAATGTTTACAGCTACAAAACCGGCGAAAAGATAAAAACACTGCTCAACACCAAAACGCTTATTCCCGCAGGCGAAGACAAAGCCATCCGTATGGGAAGCTACAGCATGAGCGAGGACGAAACCAAGCTGATTATTCCCACTGAAACGGAATCTATTTACCGCCATTCGTCCAAATCGAATTATTATGTATATAGTTTTGAAACTGGACTCCTGAAAGCATTGTCAGAAAATGGCAAACAGCAGCTCGCCACCTTCTCGCCAGATGGAAAAAACATCGCATTTGTGCGCGACAACAATATTTTCTTAGTAGATATTGACCAAAACACCGAACAGCAATTGACCACAGACGGCGAGTTCAATAAAATTATCAATGGCGCAGCCGATTGGGTTTATGAAGAAGAGTTTAGCCACACCAATGCTTTCTTCTGGTCGCCCGACAGTCAAAAAATTGCTTACCTTAAATTCGATGAGCGCCATGTCAAACTCTATCAGATGGAATATTTCAACGCGCTCTATCCTGAATGGTACTCCTATAAATATCCAAAAGCCGGCGAAGACAATTCCGTGGTGAGCGTGCATGTATATGACTTGGCTTCAAAAAACAGCACAGAAATAAACACCGGCGAAGAAACCGATATTTATCTTCCCCGATTAGAATGGACAAAA
>CAZOEV010000634.1:0-2175 GCA_964578915.1 uncultured Lentimicrobiaceae bacterium | reverse complement strand
CACTATTTTTTTTATTTTCTTTCAGCTGTTATGGAAGCGCGTCAATCGTGTTTTGTAGAATTCTTCTAACATACGATGGATTGTGTACACCCAAACTGCGGTCTTCGCTGATTGCTTTGTAGTTGAGTACTGCACCAGCAACTTCAGGAGCATAAGTACCAGGAATCGGACTATCGCTGCCTTCGTTCATGGCACCCATAGCATCAAGTCTTCCTTTAAGTTCTAAGAGCATTGCAGCAACTTCTATCTGCAAGGCTTCAGTACTTACCAACATGGCATCAATATCATTGTGGCAACTAACGCAACCTGCTGTGTTGAGTACAGTTGATCCATGATATTCATATCCAAGATACATGGTGTGACCACCGGCTTGTGTACCATAAGCTTCAGCCATGTGGCAGGTAACGCAGGTGTTAGTCATATTACTATGAGCACCGTTAGCATATCCCGTTCCTGGCTCAAATAATCCTGTTCCTTTTACAACATTGGCTTGTGGGCCATGATGTACGCCGTAATAGGAACTTGTAATGGTATATTCAGCTCCACCTTCAACAGGGAATGGACTTACTTCGCGACCTTGATGACAGCTAGCACACTGACTACCAGTTCCAAAATCAGGAGTTTGGGTAGTGTTATACATTGTAACAGGACCTGACATGGTTAGTGTCCAGTCAGCTTCGGTATAAGTTTCGTGTACATTGTGGCAAGTGTAGCAGTTAGGAGGATTTGGGTTGCTGATAGCAGCACCGTCAGCAGTAGGATCGTAGCTTCCGTCGTGGAAACCTAAAAATCCCTGACTGGTATGACAGGCAGCGCAATCCCCGGTATTTCTCTCAAAGTTACCGCCGGTAGCATGTGTTGAATTTTCCCATTGCATTGTTTTGGCAAATAAAGCCTGTGAATTGTCATGGCAAGTAATGCAGCCTGCAGTACCATCTTGGCCATTAACACCGTCTTCACCATCTCTTCCATCGCTTCCAGGAATTCCGGCTGGACCTTCTTTCGTACAGCTAACAAAAGACAAGGAGGCCATAAATAAAACAGCCATCGCTAAAGTTAATTTTTGAATTTTCATCATCTCGTGGTTTTTGGTTCTTAAATTATATTAAGTATCTAAATCTTAAAAGTGTTAAAATTTCTTAATGCAAGATTAACCTTTTCGCCAAGAGTGGAGAAGCATCCAAACATGAGATTATAACGTGCTAAACCAGATTTACATCGTAATAAAAAGTGATGCAAATCACTTTTTTGACCGAAAATTTGAGTCATTATGCTGATTATAAACTGAATACATTCCTATTTAGAATGAAATAACATAACTAAAATCCCACAATCAGATGTTAACAAATGTGAAAAAGCTTAAAAAAATCTTCTTGAATTTGATTTTTTGATTTGGCAAATTAGCTGCTAAATTTCTCTTATCTTTTATTCTGACAGCATGACTTTATACCGACAAAGTTTGTCGTCTTGGCAAGCGACAGCATGCAGCAACTCGATTATTAACAAAATAACAAATGTATTCCAGAATCACGAAGAGGCTTGATGGGCAAAACTACTGCTCATGATAAATTACCGAAGTAACCACCTCACCTACAATTCTTAAGGTTTCTTTATCAATAATACTAAGGTTGTCGTTTACCGTATGCCAATGATCAAAAAAAGTACCATTGGTGCTGTTGGGATCCAGATGTATTATATTTATGGTAGGAATTCCTGCAATTTCATTCATCGGTACATGGTCATCGCTGATTGGTGATCCGGGTTTATTCACGAAATAACTACCATAACCCATATCGAAGGCTTTTCGCCAAACTTTATCGAGCACCCAAGAGGCATATTGCTGTGAGAAATACTCACGTGGAAATTCTGGATCAGCTGCACCCACCATGTCCAGTAATATTCCAAACTGTGCGCGATAGCCACGGATGTGCGGAGTACTTGCCCAATATTGCGATCCCAGCGCCCAGGTGTCTTCACTGTATTGGTTGCGCTCTTGTGTTGCAGGCCCATAATCCTCCAAATCGAAGAGAACAATATCAATCCCGAGCTTTTCATCTATCGGATTCTCGGCCAGTAAACGCGCTATTGCGATTAAAACCCCTACACCACTTGCACCGTCATTGGCGCCGTCAATTGGTGTGCGGTGATTGTCCGAATTATCATCATGATCAGCAT
>CAZOEV010000633.1:0-2187 GCA_964578915.1 uncultured Lentimicrobiaceae bacterium | reverse complement strand
GGAGCTTTTTCAAGCAATGATAAGCTTTTTCAGCTGTTTGAAAATGGAGAATTTAAACTGAGCGGATATGAGCTTTCGACCCATTTTGATGAAGATCTAAAGTTGCTGCGTAAATTTAATCCGGATGAGGTACTTTCAACTGTTTATGTGGAAGGCGAAACCCAAAAAGTGTATGTGAAACGTTTTCAGATTGAACACGATATCGTTCTAAATAAGCGTTACAGCAGCATTGGCGATCATCCTGAATCTATTTTCAAACAACTTGTTTTTGATGGCTATCCCATGCTGAAACTGGAATTTGAAGCCAATAGTAAAGGTGTAAAACCTGAGGATGAAGAGCTTTCGGTAGCCGATTTTATTGGCGTTAAAAGTTTTAAAGCTAAAGGAAAACGACTTGCTAACAAAGAGGTAGTTAAACTGACTTTTCTAGAACCCTTAACACCGCCTGAAGCGGATTCTGAAACAGAAAACACAATGGAGGATGAACCGGAAACTGAAGTTCTGGAAACTGAAGTTCAGGAACCTAGCCAGAATGTTCTTTCTGAAAAATCAGAAGAAACAGTGGAAGAAGTTGAAAGTCAGGAGCCAGAGAAGACAAATAACTCTCCTAAAAAACCACTTGATCCTCCAGCGCAAATGGAGTTTGAGTTTTAGGCTATGTGGTGATGCTTTAGCGGCCTTATTTAGAATGATTCAATGCACCTAATCAGTTAATTTTGCAGGAAAACTGGAAAAGCATAAAACCTGTAAATATGATTATAGAGCCTCATATTCTTGATGTTAGCGAAAGTGTAAAATGGATTGGTGTATTAGACCACGATATTGTTACGTTCGATGTGGTGATGGAAACCGAATTCGGTACTACCTACAATGCCTATTTTATTGATGCAGAGAAAAAAGCAGTCGTCGAAACCGTAAAAGAAAAGTTTTGGCCAGAATACGAAGCTAAGCTGCGCAGCTTGATTGATCCTGCCGAAATCTCCTATATTATTATGAATCACACTGAACCTGATCACTCTGGTTGTGTAGGAAAATTGTTGGAATTGGCGCCAGATGCTGTCGTAGTTGGCAGTGGAAATGCCATTCGTTATCTCAAAGATTTGGTTTCTGTTCCATTCAAAAGCTTGCAGGTAAAAGATGGCATGGAACTGGATTTGGGCAATAAAACTGTACGTTTTATTAGTGCTCCAAATTTGCACTGGCCCGATACTATTTACAGTTATCTTGTTGAAGATCAGGTTTTGTTTACCTGTGATTCTTTCGGCGCGCACTATGCCGACGACAAAATGTTTGATGATTTGATAGGTGAATGGGATGAGGCTTTCAAGTATTATTTTGATGTAATTTTGAAGCCTTTTAGCAAATTTATGCTCAAAGCTATTGAGAAAATCAAACCGCTGGATATAAAAGTAATCTGTCCTGGACACGGCCCGATTTTGCGCTCAAATTGGAAGCGATATGTTGATCTTTCGGAACAATATGCTACGGAAGCCCTTGATATGCCTGGGAAAAAGCGGATTTATATTCCTTATGTTTCTGCGTATCACAAAACAGGTCAACTAGCGCTGGCCATTGCTAAAGGCGTTGAATCAGTGGAAGGTTTGGAAGCTGTTGTGATGGATGTGGAGCATGTTCCGCTCGGCGATATCGATATGCAAATTTCTATTGCCAGCGGACTTATCGTTGGCTGTCCTACCATCAATCAAAATATTCTATTGCCAATTTATCGCTTGTTTGCTGTGGTGAGTCCGTTGCGCGACAAAGGCAAGCTGGCCGGTGGATTTGGCTCGTATGGCTGGAGTGGCGAAGGCATGAAAATTATACGCACTAACCTCGAAAACCTCAAACTTAAATATACAGAAACAGATGTTTTTGTGAAATTTAGTCCTAAAGATGATGATTTGCAGCGTGCGGAAACTTATGGCCGTCGCTTTGGAGAAATGTTGTTCGAGGAAGTAACAATTTAACGTCGATTTCGTTTTTTGTACAACCATTTTGCCTTACTTTTGTTAAAGTTATGGTACTTTGTTTTAGCTAATCGACAAAAGAATATCTATGAATTATCGGTGGTTGTATATTTTTCTTTTTGGAACTTTGCTTTCTTTATCGTTAAGCAGTTGCAGTCCGCAAAAAGAACTTGCCAAACAGTTTACTGAGCAAGCACCCGACTGGGGCGTATTGGTTCTG
>CAZOEV010000632.1:0-2188 GCA_964578915.1 uncultured Lentimicrobiaceae bacterium | reverse complement strand
AAAGAATAATTAGGATAGTATTATTTGTTGGAACAATTGCCTCTTTATACTTTGTTCCCTGGCCTATTGTAAATGCCTGGATAAGACCTTTACCAAAAACGGTTCAGGATCAGGTAGATAAAGTAACTGAATACGGATTTGACGGAATTATTGTATATGTGGATAAAACAGGAAATTCACCTGAATTCTATGCTGCTGGATATAAAAACAGAGAAAACAAAATTCCTGCCGATCCTCATGCTTTGTTCAAAATAGCCAGTGTTGGTAAACTTTACATTGCTTTGGCAGTTACAAAACTAGTAAGCCATGGTAAACTCTCTTTGGACAAAAGCCTTGCAGACTATTTACCTGAATTGAAAGGCAGGATTGAGTATGCAGATCAAATCACCCTGAGAATGATGGTGCAGCACAGAAGCGGCATTCCCAATTATACGGACAGCTTTAATTATTGGGCTCACCCAAAGGAAAGCAATGATGAAAAGCTTGCTTTGATTCTTGATTTGCCGGCAAATTTTGAACCGGGCAAGGGCGATGAATATTCCAACACCAATTATTTATTGCTTGGCAGAATCATGAATAAAGTGCTTGGCTACGATAGTTTTAATTTTATTCAGGAAGAAATTTTAAAGCCACTTAAATTAAACCACACTTATGGCTCACTTCACGATGTGAACATGGATGATATAATGAGTGGCTATTATGTGGGTTATGAGGGCGATTTAAAAACAGATGATATTGGTTCGATCTTGGCAACAGCGGAGGACTTAGGTAAGTTTATTCGGGCTTTAAACGAGGGTTCGGTATTTAAAGATCAAAAGGAACAAGAAATTTATTCTTCCATTTATATATATGGTCATACTGGCTTAATTCCTGGCTACCAAACGATTGCTAAATACCATAAGGACATTGACGCTGTTGTCATTCAATTTACAAATACCGTCGATTTCGAAGGATACAACTGGAATTTATCCGAAATTATGTATAACAGAATTGTGAAAATAATTAGAAATAAAAATGAATAAAAAAGAACTCTCAGAATCTACAGATCAGGAACTATTGGATGAAGCGAAAAAAACGAAATTAAGCCCAACAGCTAATGCGTTTTTTGTTGGGATCATGATTGGAGTTGTAATCTATAGCGTTGTGGCCAACACTTGGGGATTTTTTACTTTAATCCCGCTGGTTTTTGCTTACAAGCTGATCGAAAGCTCTAAAAAAGATAAAGACCTGGAAAGGCTTTTAAAAGAACGAAATTTAAAATAAAGACAATGGAGACTTGTAAAAACTGCAAAACTGAAGTAAACTTAAACTACTGTCCAAATTGCGGACATCCTACAGTTTTGAAAAGAATTGACGGGCAATATATACTTCAAGAAATTCGCAATGTTTTAAATTTCGAAAAAGGCATCTTATTTACAATAAAAGAGTTAATAATAAGCCCTGGAAAAAACATTCAAGACTTTTTACATGAAAACAGAAACAGATTAGTTAAACCGATTGTGTTCTTAATCGTTTCATCTTTGATTTATAGCCTTCTAAATAATTATTTTCGCATTGAAGATGGATACGTAAATTATGCTGGCAATGAGGAATCGGCAAAGTTTACTATATTTAGCTGGGTGCAAGCTAATTATGGCTATGCAAATGTTATTATGGCCATTTTTATTGGGCTATGGCTAAAACTGTTTTTTAGAAAATCTCCATTTAATTTTTTTGAAATATTAATACTTCTTTGCTTTGTAATGGGCATGGGAATGTTAATTTATTCGGTATTTGGAGTCGCAGAAAGCTTGATTAATAGCAACTTAATGCAATTTGCGGCAATAGTTGGATTTATTTATACGACCTATGCCATGGGGCAATTTTTTGACAAGCGGAAGTTTTCAAGCTATGTTAAATCACTGTTTGCCTATTTACTCGGGATGATAACTTTTTCATTAGCGGCATTACTCCTAGGAACAATTTTAGATTTGATAATCCAAAAATAGATAATAACAGCGGGCTACTGTGCCGATGATTGCCCACAATCATCAAGAACAAGTCGATTATATATTTTTCGTAACAGACCCAATAGTAGCTCTATCAGAAGAACAGGAAAATAACATCAATGTTTTGCTAGGGAATCATTTCGAGCTCATCTACTAAAGTGAAGACAAAAGCATTAGGCTTTTTAAAAACGGTTTTATTG
>CAZOEV010000631.1:0-2195 GCA_964578915.1 uncultured Lentimicrobiaceae bacterium | reverse complement strand
CGCTTGCGTGGATTTGCCTGTACAGAGCCTGTCGAAGTGCAATCCGTGCCACCCACACATTTCAGTCTATTCTATTAATCTTTATGTTTTTACTTGACGTTTTGAAGTCCTAACGGACGTTCAAAAGTCAATATACTGATCTGGTCATCGAGCCTGCCTGGCATAGCAGACAATTAAATAGAGACGCCCTTTGTATAGCAATAATTCTAAGCAAATGCTTAACAGGAAGTGAAAAGCAAAGTCTACTACTAGAAGACATCGATTGTTCCCAGGATGGCAAAAGGAAACCAGACAATACAAAATAATATTGAACAAGAGATCAACCCTTTGCGTTTATTGAAGAATGAATAGTACTACCTAAAAACCACCTTCCATGAAAACTATCTTTACATTTTTATTTATAGCTTGTATCTCTATCGCAGCCAACTCCCAACAATTTGAATGGGCCAATTCCTATGATATTTCAAACACCAACGAAGTTGCTGCCATTGACGCAGACTCTGAAGGCAACATCTATATTACCGGTGTGCATGATGCTCCAGTGAGCTTACCATACAAAGGACAGGCATATATTCATAAAATGAATCCATCAGGGCAAACCCTCTGGGCCGATGAACTTGATGGTCAGATTCAGATTGGAGACATGGCTGCGGTAGGTGATAAAATACTAATCATTGGTCAGTCTGACTTGCCGTTTAACTATCGCAATGAACTTTATGGCGAAGGTGAATATTTCATGTTTGTCATCATGCTCGATGAAAATGGGGATGTAATCTGGCATTTTAGTGATGATACCAAATGGGGAGCCAACACAAACATTGCTGTGGGAAATACCGGCAACATTGCCTTGCATATTCGAGGTGATTTTAACCTGGGTGATTGGATTTATATTGTTGATACTGATGGAAACATCTTGCAACAAAAGCAAATTTCCGCTCAGTTTACTATGGTGATGGATATTGCCTACCGAGATGGGAAAGTATATTTCAACGGCAGTTTTAACGGGCCGGGCAGCACTATGGTTGACACCATTCTGGTGGAGCTACCCGATTTTGAAAACGCCTCTATAACTATGGGGTTTGATGAAAACCTGACAGCACAATGGCTTTTTACGGGTGAAACCATTAATAATCAAACAGGAAAAATCATAGCCCGTGAACATGGATTATATGTATATGAACCGCTAGTTGATCAATTTTTCAACACGATTAATTCACTTAAAATTTTTAGCTATAATGGTGAACTTCTAAAAGAAACTGATATTCCAGTTTTCAGCTCCTTAACCACCCTCCGCCCCGATCTTACCATTAGCCAGTCCATGATTGGGCTGATGTCACGCAATTCGTTTGGAGAAAGCAATCACATCGTATACATTTACGACCTTGAACTGAACCTGTTAGCCGAAAAGGAAATCACCGGACCATCGGGGTTTCGTTCAGGACAAATTACACATTATGAGGATGATTTTTTTGTGTCGCATATTCATTCAGGAAATTTAAATTTTGATGACGAGTTTAATTTATCATACGGCGGAAGCGAAAACCGACCTTATATCGCAAAAATAAAAACCACCTCAACCGGTATTACTACAAGCCATAATTCCGAATCTTCATTCCTGATTTATCCAAATCCGGCAAACCAATTTGTCAATATAAAAGTTCAAGACAAAATCCTGTCAGGCTCGAAATTGTTGATAACAGATATAGCAGGAAAAGTGATATTGCAAACCCAAGTTAGTGATAGATCAATTAGAGTTGATTTAAACCAAGTTTCCTCCGGACTATATTTTGTTACGGCCGAATCACATTCAGGTATTGTCCGGCAAAAGATTATAAAGTATTGATTTTGATGACATTTTGAATTGATGTCAAAACTGGTTCTTAACTCTGCCGTGGCAACCTTTTCATCTATGCAAAGATCTGTTTCCCTTCTGTGTTTTAACTAAGCTTGATTCAAAATGCTACATTGAAAACCTCACTATGAAAGTTGAATAAGACTTACTTTATATATAAGATTGCAATAGTAGTATCAACATCCACCCGATGCCGCAACCACTTTCACACCGCCGGGAATCTCAGCTTGTTTGGAGGCTTTTTTTGCTCCAGAAGACTGGTTTTTCAGGAAGCGACCATAGTCGTAACGGGCTTTTTCGGCCTGTGCATCTCTATAGGAATTTACATGCAGACGCAAAGCTT
>CAZOEV010000630.1:0-2206 GCA_964578915.1 uncultured Lentimicrobiaceae bacterium | reverse complement strand
ATTTCAAAATCTAACAGGTGGTATTTTTATGATAATGGGATTAGAAATATACTGGTTACAATTGGCAGAGGACAAACTCGACAGTATTTATAGCTATTTTAAAATTAAGGCTGGTAAGCAAATAGCTCTAAAATTAATCAATGGAATTGTGGATACCACAATTGATTTAGAAAAACAACCAAAAATTGGACAAATTGAGTTGAGTTTATCAAATAGAAAACAAGAATTCCGTTATTTGGTTTTTAAAAATTATAAGATAGTTTATTGGATAAATTCAGATTTCAACAGAATTGAAATTGCCAATGTATTTGATTGTCGTCAAAACCCAGAAAATATTCAAGAAACAAAATAATACCAACCTTTTTCTCAATTCAGCATTTCCTCAACCATCCTTTTCTCCAACAATTTTCACCTCAGCAAACAAAAAATCCCGTAAATTTGAGAATTAAAAACTTTCAGCTAAGGCGTTTACTTTTTTTGAACTTACAATACCTCTAAAATGGCTATTTCTCAGGCTTCTCCCGATGCCAAAAATCAGGCAACAGTATTTGTACTTGATGCTGGTGGCACAGGCTTTACATTTTCGGCAGTAAAAAATGCCAGCGAACAAATTGAGCCTTTTACGCTTTCAGCAGCAGGCGATTCGCTTGAGGCCGTTTTGAAGCAAATCATCACAGGTTTTGAAGAAACCCAAAAACGCTGCCAATGTAAACCTGCAGCCATCAGTTTTTGTTTTCCTGGCCCTGCTGACTATGCCAACGGCATCATCGGCGACCTGGAAAACCTGCCACACTTCCGCGGAGGCGTTGCCCTGAAAGCTATGCTGGAAAACCATTTTAAAGTACCAGTATTTATCAATAACGATGGCGATTTGTTCACCTATGGCGAAGCTTTGGCCGGACTTCTTCCCGAAGTAAATCGCCTGCTGGAGCAGCAAGGCAATCCCAAACGCTATAAAAACCTGCTCGGCCTCACACTGGGAACTGGTTTTGGTGGCGGCATAATCGCCGAAGGACGGCTGCTGCGTGGCGACAACTCCGCCGGAGGCGAGATAAACCGCATGCGCAACTTACTCATTCCCACTACCAGTGCCGAAGACAGCATCAGCATCCGTGCGGTGAAACGCGTTTTTGCAGAAGCCGCAAAGATTCCTGTAACGCAAGCTCCCGAACCTTTTGATATTTATGAAATCGCTATGAAAAGGCGTCCTGGAAACCACGAAGCAGCTGTCAAAGCTTGGGACGAACTCGCTACAGCTCTGGCCGATGCCATTGCCAATGCCGTTACGCTGGTTGATGGTTTGGTTGTGATTGGCGGCGGACTTTCTGGCGCTTGGCCGGTTTTTATGCCAAAGCTAATCGCTCTGCTCAATGCGCCTTTTACTGGACTCAACGGCGGTAGTTTTCCTCGTATGGAAATTGATGCCTACAACCTGCAAAATGAAAACGATTTGGTAAAGTTTTCTGCAAAAACTGGCAGTATGATCAAGGTGCCATTTTCAGAAAAAATAGTGTGGTACGATCCGCACAAAAAAACCGGCATTGGAATTAGCCGACTTGGAACAGCTTCCGCAGTAGCTGTAGGCGCTTACGCTTATGCCATTGATCAGTTGAAACTGTAAGTTTCGCTCATTTCCTTTTTTCGCTTTGAACTAATTCCATCAAAAGCTTGTTTAGTTCAAAAATCAAATCATGCGAAACTATTTAATTGTAGGAGCAGGCGGTGGAATTGGTCGTGCACTCTCCGAAATGCTTTATGCTGAAGGCCACCAACTATACCTGATAAGCAGCCAGCCCGAAACACTGCAACACCTCACCAAGGCTATATTTATTGACAACGGCTTTATGGAAGACGGCTGGAAACCTGCCGAAATGCCCGACAAGCTCGATGGCGTAGTTTATTGCCCGGGAACTATCAATCTAAAACCTTTCAGAGGATTGAAACCTGCCGATTTCAGAAACGACTTCGAGATAAATGTGATGGGCGCTGTAAAAGTTTTACAGGCTGCTTTTAAAGCTTTGAAAGCTGGAAATGCGCCGTCAGTAGTGCTTTTCAGCACGGTAGCCGTTACCCGCGGAATGCAGTTTCATAGCAGTATCGCTGCTTCAAAAGCTGCCGTTGAAGGCCTCGCTAAATCGCTGGCTGCCGAGTGGGCGCCAACAATTAGGGTAAACGTGATTGCGCCTTCGCTAACCGATACACCACT
>CAZOEV010000629.1:0-2208 GCA_964578915.1 uncultured Lentimicrobiaceae bacterium | reverse complement strand
TTGCAGCTTTCCAATGCACAAGAAGCCCAGAGTGTTAAAATCAATGTACAATAACCCGAAAACCTAATAAATATGAAAAAGATACTCATCACAGCTTTTTTTTTGCTAAGTATAAGTTTTACTACTTCTGAGCTTTCTGCACAAGTGCCACCACCACCACCAGACGGCCACGGCGAAGGCGGAAACCAAGGTGCAGGCGAAGGCGGCGGAGCACCAATTGGCGGTGGCCTGGGCATTTTGTTGGCCTTGGGCGCAGCCTACGGCGGCAAAAAGCTTTACACAGCCTTCAAAGAAAGAGAAGAACTTGATGCCTAAGGCAGGCTAATAGCTTCCAAAAAATAAACTCCCGTCGCTGAAAAGTAGCGGGAGTTTTTTTGTGCGAAAGTCAGGGTGCTACGCTAAGGCGATGGAGAACAGTCGTACTGACTGGTTTGAGGTTGGGTTGGAGAGTCAGGGCGCGACTCTATGGCGATGGGGAACAGTCGCACCCTGACTGGATTTGGGTTGGGTTGAAAAGTCAGGGCACGACTGTTGTTTGTCGCGGGATTAGTCGTACCCTGACTGACATATGCAATAGGAAGGGCTGGCGCACGTCCCCTGACGCGTGTCGCCGAGAAAGTTGTATATACAACAGAACCAGCAATTTGACATCCCCTTCCGAAGCCTCTTGACTATCCCCCGGCATTTATGCCGGGGGATATGCGGCCAGTTTGAAATTGGGCTTTAGCCCTGACAACTATTCGATTTGCAAATCATTTTACTTCTATAGTCCAAATCGGCTTTTCTGATCTTTCCTCGTACTTTGCAAGCCCAAAGTACGCAAAGGCTATACGCAAAGGACAGCTTCCCGCTTCTTTGCAAACCTAAGAATTTAAGTGTCATATCAACACTATTTTAATCGGCCCAAGTCTTGCCCTTTTTCCCCATGTCTTCAAAATAAAATCCTTCCATAACTACGGCTATGCAAAGATTTTCTTTTTCGACCTGAGAAAAAATTGCTAAGACTTAACCGACACAATAGTATTGATACGACACGGCGAAAAAGTGGATTCTCCTGCGTCCGAATCCAATTGACCTCCGGTCATTTTCGCCGGATTTCTAAGGTTTGCAAATTCAACCCTCAATCGCTCCTCCTTTGCGCTTGGCCATCGCGCGGGAATACGAATGCAAGTATTGGATTATTGAGCTTTACTACTCGCTCAGCAGTGGTGATTAAAGGCAGTGGATAAATTGCTGAACGAAGCCCAGGTGATTGAGCACAGCCGAGAGCACCGCCAAACTAAGCTAAAGGTGATTGAGTTCTTTTGAGCCTGCCAGCCCATAGGAATCCTTATACCTGCATACCACCTTTAAAGTGCTAAGTATTAAATTCTTGTCCTGAGAGCTTCAGGATTGAATTTTTGGATATTTAAAACTATCCTCACAGTCTCACCCCGACATTTCAGCAAAAAAAACTCCCGCCAGCCATAGCCAACGGGAGTTTCAAAGTTAAAATTGGATGGAACTAGTCTTCCATATCCTCTTTCTGGCTTTGCCAGTATTGATAAACCTTGCGACCGCCATAAGCTGCACCTAAACTGAGCAAAATTGCTAAGCCGCCACCAATAGGAGCAGAGCCGCCAACGGGTCCGCCACCGGTGCCCGGATCTCCCGGAGGATCTGGAGGGCCTTGTGCCAATAAGGCGGTAGTCGAAATCGTTAATGCAATAATAAGCGTTAATTTTAGAAGTATTTTTTTCATGGTTTAGGTTTTTTAGCGGATGAATACTTTTTGGTTAACTAGCGTTTCCGTATTGCTTATGCGCACTAACAAGAGTTGCGCTTCAGGCAGACCAGCGATCGTCCAGGATGCATCCCCTTTTTGGTTGGCGCTATAAATCAGCCTTCCTTGCAAATCAAATACTTCCACAAGTGCTGGCTGCGCAGCTGGATTGTTGATATATAGCTGTTTGTCGGCTGACCAGATGCTGAAATCGATATTGCTGGTTTGCAGCTCATCAACAGCCGTTACACCCATAAAGTGTAACCAAAAGCGTGAAGGATTGGCATCTGCTTCATGCTGAAAGCTGTACGTATTTTGATCTCGCAGGTCAAAAGTAATTCCTGTGAGACGGTCTTCAAATGCAATACTTACCCAATCACCAAAGCTTTCTATGCCTTGTAGCTCAATACTTGCTTCGCCGCTTTGGTTCCATTCAAAACCCAATT
>CAZOEV010000628.1:0-2209 GCA_964578915.1 uncultured Lentimicrobiaceae bacterium | reverse complement strand
ATCTTCGTTTAATTCGTTCAATTCGATGACAAAAACCCTTCGCGTGAGTGCGAGTACAAAAAAATTCAAGCAGGCGAATCCTCCAATTTTCTTCTCCACATCCCAATAATCCCTAAATTTGCCAAAACATCACACCCTTGACCAAAAAAGTAGCTTTATATAAAAGCCTCACGCAAATAAGCCTCCTATTGCTGATCAGCGGCCTGATTAACTATGCCGCAGCTCTGCTACTAATGCATAACTGGCTATTCGCCACAATCCAGCTCCCACTATATGCCTTCATCTCATTCAGGCTTGCCCAAAGCCTCGGTAGCTGTCCGCTAAAATGGCGTCGCATGTCGGGCAATACATTACTTATACTTTTGGCACACAGCTACTGGATACTATTCTTGTTGGCCTATTTCTATACAAATCCCTACAACTTTAATTGGTTTGCTTTTGCATCGGCCGCGGCCGGAATGATAATTGGAATCCGTTTCCGACTTCATTATACCTACAAACGCTGCGATTGTCAGATCGCTTCCACCGCTATTAACCAGGCCTTTCACGACCAACTTAGTCCTCATGCAGATTCAGAAGGAGTGCAGGCTTTAATCACCCACCATCCTGCATTGCCAGCAATTATTAGCAAAGCCTTTGGATGGAAGCCCTTATTTATTGGCGAAAAAGCTAAGTGGGAAATGAATCTCATTTGTACCGGTAAAAGTCTGGTCTCACTCCCTCATTTTAGCTATGGGGCATTGTGGCTCAATAAAGAAAATGCGAACTTCAGTGACGTATCAGAACACCTTCGGCAGATGCACTTTCAGGCCGGCTTTCAAGGCCTCGAATACCGTAAGATTAAATCTGGCCAGGCCGATCAAAAATTTTTTAAAATAAGCTCGTGGCTTCACCTGCAGTCGAGCCCCGAAGAACAATTCAACAGCTATTCAGGAAATCTGAAAAGCAAAATACGTCGTGGTCTTCGTCATAACTTTGAGTTGGTTGTCGGCAAAGAAGAACTTCTGTCAGATTACTATAGCTGCTATGCCCGACACATGCGACGCTTAGGTTCTGGAGCAATCAGTAAGAAATTCTTCAGCGAATTACTCACGCATTATAATACCGAAGGTGGTTTTGCCCGTATCTACTTGATTCGTCACAATAAACGTACGGTTGGAGCAGCTCTCAGCCTGGCATACAAGGGCTTTTATGAAAATGGCTGGTTTGCAACCCTACCGGCATGGCAAAAAAAATACGCTTCTTATGTATTGCATTATAACATGATCTGCGATGCCATTAGCCTAGGCTGCCATACCTATAGCTTTGGCCGAAGTACCACCAACAGCGGCGTGCATCATTTCAAAATGCAATGGAACACCACCGATATCCCACTCCAATGGATCACCTATCCTCAGCCTGCAATCAACCTGCGTAAGCAATCTTGGATCAGAACCGCCTGGAAGCACTTACCCTATCCCATCGGCAACCGTTTCGGCAACTATATAGCTAAATGGATATATTAAAAACCGTTAGTATCTAGCAATCCCGTTTATCAGCCAATCTCCCTCTTACCTGTCGCTTATCAGCGTCCGACTTTGCGAGGCGAAAGCTTTGCCGCTAGGCAAAGCTTTCAACGAAGCAATTTCGTCGCACCCTACTCAATCATCTTCCAACGCCGCTGCCGCACGAACCCTTTCTGGGTTTCGTGCAGCTCCAGCTGCACCCTGTTCCTCGGAGTATTTACTCCGTGGAATTATCTAGCAGCATCCGCTTCTATAGCAATCGCCAGCACATCCCCCAACCTGAAAACTAATATCAATGCCGCGAGGAGTTATACTAAGCCGCTTTTATAATTTGTATTTTATTTGAAATCAGCTTAGATATTTCATCCTGATATGAATCAAAGTTTTTGCAAAAATCATTTATCCATATTTTGAAGTCGTTAAATTTCTCTATGTACTTGTTTTTTAACTTCTTCTTTAAGAATTTCCAAACTCTTTCAATCAAGTTTAAGTTAGGAGAATAGGGAGGTAGATATTTTATATTGGTATTTAATTCTTTAGCGTATTCTTGGACAACATACGCTCTATTATATTTTGCAAAAGACAAGTTAGTTTTAGATTCCAATGCTCCTTTTTTCTTGTTAAACTCGCTTTCTGATTGGTCAAAATTCTTTTTAAGTAACGGTTCTTTTTCAATGCAGCTTTTTATATTGCTTCCCTGTGTA
>CAZOEV010000627.1:0-2219 GCA_964578915.1 uncultured Lentimicrobiaceae bacterium | reverse complement strand
AGCCGGAACTTATACCATTCATGTTGACCACGATGGCAGCATGAATAACGATCAAGTCTTTTCCATCATCATAAGCGGAATTGATGAGTTTACGGGGCTTCCAGATTGTTCTGCTGGTTTAATTAATCCGCTAAATGATTTTGAAGACGCTTTCCTCAACGATGTTATCACCTGGAATCCTGCGTCCTTTGCAAGCGGTTATGATGTTTATTTCGGAACAGATGGTGAAGGAACTGCTCAACCTACAAATATTATGAATGGCGAAATTATTACCGATAATTTCTTCGTGCATAACCTAATGCCCTCAACAACTTATTATTTGATGGTTCAGCCACGTAACAACCTTGGCGTAAACGATGAATGCAGTAATATATACAGCTTCACCACAATGGATGCCGAAAGCAATTATCCTTATATGCAGGATGTTGAAAACGCTGACCATCCGGCAATGCCAGCACATTGGCAAGCTATGGATTTTGGTAGCATGGAATGGAAAACTACTAATTTGATTGGTTACGAAAGTGATAAAGCTTTTGCTTGTTTTACAAGCAATGGCCAACCAGATATGATGAATAACTTCCTGATCAGTCCGCCAATGGATGTTGAATTAGGTAAAGAATACCTTGTGAGCTTTGCATACCGCAGTTTCTCACCAGCTTCTCAAGAATCCATCAAAATGGTTTGGGGCAACAATGCCGATACTATGGAAATGGGTGCTAATGTAGCTTTTGAAAATCCTGCCTTTGCCGACCCAAGTTGGCTAATGGGCAATGCAGTACTCGTTCCTGAAACTGATGATCATATTTTCATTGGCTTCCATGCCTACACCGAAAATGGAATGGGAATGTTTGTTGATCAGGTAATGGTTGAAGATTGGGGACCTGTTGGCGTTGCCGAATCAAACGAGCGCGAAGTAAAAGTGCGTTACGCCGATGGAATTCTAAACTTAGAATCAGCCATATTGTTTGAAAACATGAAAATTTCAGTGATTAACGCAGCCGGACAGTTGATTATGGAAACGACATTAGACAATGTTCAAAACCAACGCATCAACTTTACACCCGACGCTGGAGGCGTTTACCTGATTCAGTTGCAGGCCGAAAACCTAAATAAAACTGTAAGATTGTTTATCCAATAAGCAAATCTTAAATCAAAATAGAAGCCCTGAATGCCAAGAGTATTCAGGGCTTTTTTTCGTTTGTCTAATCACTGAACAAACGACCTATTATTTGAATGGGAACAATTCTTGTTTTTGAAACAGCTCGTTATTTTATAAAATTTGAAGAGATAGCAAGGCCTGATTGTTTTTCGTTGTAATGTGAAAACTTAAATAAGCGAGTCGCTATTTAACAAAAAGGGCTAAAACCTTAAATAAGAAAATTCTTAATTAAGATTTTTCGCTTTTTCTTAAATAAGGTTTGACTTTGCATAGGTTCATTGAAAAGCAAAATGACACGAGATATTGAGATAGGAATGTATTGTTAACAATAGTTAGCATATTGTATTGCTGTATAAGTTTATCCTGTGTATTTATGAAATGCTGCATCAATTACAGGAGTAACACATTATACAATATTTTGGTATTCGATGATGAATTAGTTTCTCAGTAATCCCTATTTATCCTTCATAACCATTTCAATTAGCGGAATATCAAGCGATTCAACAACAAGCTGTAAGGTTGTTCGGCTACGCTGTTCCAGCAAAACAGTGTGTTTGTGCGTGATGGAATCAGCTAATTTTTGGGTATAATGGCGAATCGTAAAAAGCGTAAGCTGACTGTTGTAGCGAATAGAAAACGAATCTTCCAGACTTTTAATCAGGCTTTTGAGCTTTTGGATGTCTTCGTCAAAACAAACTGATAAACTGAGCGCAGAGGTTTGCATTACATTGATGTGAATACGCATTTCCACAAAATGTCCAAGTAGTTTGTGCAGAATATGCTCATTCATAAATGAGAAGTCGCGTGCGCTGATGCTCATCAAAATTTGCTGCTCTTTGATGATAAATGAAGGTACATTTATGATACTTTCGTCAGAATAATCAATCAAGCTTGGCGCCAGATCAGGATTTAAAAAGGATTGCACTTTGAGCCTAATTTTGCCATTTTGCAATGGTTTTATCGTTTTAGGATGAATCACCGTGGCACCATAATACGCCAGTTCAATGGCTTCGCCATAAGAGATATGATCAATTTTTTCGGAATGCATCAGCCGTTTGGG
>CAZOEV010000626.1:0-2221 GCA_964578915.1 uncultured Lentimicrobiaceae bacterium | reverse complement strand
TGATCTTACTGCGCTTGGAAAAATAATTGGCGGAGGTTTTCCGGTGGGTGCGCTTGCCGGACGAGCAGAAGTGATGGAAGTGCTTGATCCGAGCCAAAGCCGACTGCTTTTTCCACATTCAGGAACCTTTTCAGCCAACCCAATGACCATGACTGCAGGCAAGGTGGCGATGGAGTTATTTGATCAAAATGCCGTTGACGCACTCAATGTATTGACGAAGAAAGCCATAGTACAAATCGAAAATGCCATCAGAATTGCTGATGTTCCGGTTTCTATCACAGGCGCCGGCTCTATGTTTCGGATTCATTTTAGGTTGGCAGCGCCCCAAACTTATAGGGAAGCTTACCAAAGACCCGATGTTGCGGCCATTATCAACCAACTGCTGGATTATCTCTTCTACAAAGAAAATATAATCATGATAAATACTTGTGCCTGTATGTTTTCTACGGCAATCACCCATAAAGAAGTGGACAAATTAACTGACGCACTACTCAATGGTTTCAGGTTTATCAGACCTAAATTAGAGGAATTATATGGTCAAAATATTAGTTTTCCTTAAGGTGGCATGAACTTTTTTCGCTGTTTTCGAAAAGACAAAAGAATTCTGCATCTAAATAATTAATAGACATATATGAAATTATTAACCATTTTCTCTTTGTTACTTTTGAGTACAATCTTTGTTACTGGTCAGACATTAAAAGAAAATCTAGAAGCGATATCTGAAAAATATTCATCAGACAGCTTATTAAATGGTTCTATCCTGATTGCAAAAGGAGATGAGTTATTATTTCAAGGTTCATTTGGTTTTAAAAATTTCAAAAAAAAGGAAACGAATACAGTTTCTACTTTGTTTCCGATTGCGTCTATAACCAAGCAATTTACAGCAACAGCCATCTTAAAGCTACAAGAAAACGAAAAACTATCAATAGATGATAAGATTAGTGACCATATTATGGTTCCTGAATTAATGAAAAACATCTCAATAAAAAATCTGATGAACCATACATCTGGAATACCAGACTACTGGCAAAATGATATTTATAATCAAATAGATTCAATTTATAAATACTTAAACCAAACAGACACATTACAATTTGCACCTAATTCAAAATACCGATACAGCAATTCGGGTTACTTTCTCCTTGGAGAAATAATTGAAAGTGTTTCAGGAAAAAGCTATGGTGAATTTTTAAATGAAATTATATTTAAGCCTCTTGGCATGAAAAACTCCTTTGCAAATTGTGGAACAAACATCGATAGAGCAATTGGATACGATGAAAAATGGAATCGTAATGACAATCTTTTAACAACAGCAGATGGTGGATTAATCTCAACAATTGAAGACTTATATTTATGGGATATAGCACTATTTGAGAATGACTTGCTTAGTATTGAGAGTAAATCATTTATGTTTAAACCCACAATCTTAGATAATAATAAAAAGATAAACTACGGATTTGGTTGGGATATTAACGAGAATAATAACAACATTACATCGCATACAGGATGGCTGGCTTCATTTGGAGCATATAATCAAATTGATTCAGAAACTGGATTTTTCTTGATACTTCTATCTAATCAAATAAGACCTGAATTAATGGATTTGATTGACGATCTCAATGAAGAATTATATAAACCAGAATAAAGTCCATTTGCTAACAGACTGTTATAAATATGTTGGCAATCAATAGTTTGCATAGGCAGCAGTTTTTATTATGTTTGTAATTCTTGAAAGCTATAAGCATTGAAAAAATAAACTATTCATAAAAAATTAACACAAAAAACACACGGATTAATCTCTAAAACCTTTTACCATATGCCCAAGATCAAAGAAGTTTTTATCTGCGACGCGATTCGCACGCCAGTTGGACGCTATGGCGGAAGCTTAGCGACGGTGCGGCCAGACGATTTGGCCGCTTTAACTTTTAAAGCCCTTCTATTACGCAATCCAACTATTGATCCGGAAGCCATTGAGGATGTTTTTTTGGGCTGCGCCAATCAGGCGGGCGAAGACAATAGGAACGTCGGTCGCATGGCTTCTTTGATTGCAGGAATTCCGGCAAGCGTTCCTGGTGCTACCATTAATAGGCTTTGTGGCTCGGGAATGGATGCTGTGGGAACTGCTGCCAGAGCAATAAAAGCCGGTGAAGCCGATTTAATTTTTGCCGGTGGTGTTGAAAGCATGTCTCGCGCTCCTTTCGTGATGGGCAAAGCTGAACAG
>CAZOEV010000625.1:0-2225 GCA_964578915.1 uncultured Lentimicrobiaceae bacterium | reverse complement strand
ACAGCAAGATAAAGTTTTAATTTATTCTGGTAATAACTGGGAACTTTTCTAAACGAATAGATCGCTAAAAAAATGTAAGGAAGCAAAACAAGTAAACCGGCCGAGGCTTTTAGGCTCATAAACTCTATGGATTCCTGCAAATTGGTGTTGGACAAAACTAAAATACTTGTTATAGTAAGTGGGCCCCTTATTATCATCCAATGTGCGATTTCTATAAAACCAAAAATAAAAAATATTAAAACAGTTATTCTGTAAAAAAGCTTACTTTTAAGTAATGCAGCAGGAACGGTAAATAAGGAAAGCCAAAACAGATTTATCAATATGTATCTACTATCAACTAATTCATAGTTAATTATATATCCAATTATTATCGGACTAAAAACGAGTAACAACAAATGAAGTGGAAAAAATTCATTTAATGTCTTTATCAATTTATTCATTATTTCTTGTAAATTATGTAAAATTGTTAGCAAGGCGGAATAAGCAAAACATCTACATTCTTGTCCAATAATATTTTATACAATAAAAAGCGTGCGCTAAATCTGTTCATAGAGCCAAATACTGTAAACCATAGAATTTTTTTACTGTCAGGAAAATGCCTTTTCAAAATCGGGTAATCCCTATAATCAGCAGAAATATAGCTGCTGCCGGACAATAAAATATTCTTTGATATTTGTTCGATTTCTGCTTTAAGGCTTAGCGAGTCTAATTTCCGCAAATTTGAAGGTAAATAATAAGACGTGCGAAATCCCATTTTCTTAAATGATTTCAAAAGCCAGGGCTTTGTTGATTCTACAATAATGCTTGACTTGTCGATATTAAAAACCCTTGCAACTGAATCTAATGTAGCAGCTGATAATAACTCATTTTCGCTGTTTAAATTTTTAAAATCAAGCCAATATTGGTATTCAAATAAATCATGGATCGATCGAAAATATGCTGACAATGAAAGACCCATCGAGCTGTCTGGTGGATGATGAATATCAAAAAAAGCTTTTCGATTATTTACAAAAACAATATCCAGCTCAAGCCCCTTAAATTTACCCTCCGTTTGATGTAGCTTTTCAACACTATTTACCCTGTGCGCCCACACCTTACTTTTAAATACATACCGTATTACAGTATTTGAATTAAGCAGCATCACAGTAATTCCCAAAAAAACAATTACACCTACAATGTATTTAGTTTTCATTTGTTATTATAGGTGGGTTCTAAAAATTAACTTTTTTCACTTCTCTAAACCTCTCTAAAACACAAATTGAACCCAATTGTATCTGTGCTTCAAAAAAGCATGCCTGTTTAGTTGGTGGTTTTCTTTTTCGTATTCAAAGTTTAGATTTGAGAAGGCTTTTAAATACTCAAAATCAATAACTTTGAAAATTTACAATAAACTACCAAATGGCAGACAAACGTTCATAGATAAATTATTCATCAAATAATCCTTTTTACCTGTTGATTTATTCACCTTTATTGAAATATCTTTTGACCTGAAATGACATGCAAATATAGGGATGTACATTTGATTAACACCGAATTAATTTATAACCTAGAGTATTCAAGCGTTAAACCTAAAGGCAGCTTAAATCCAAAATAGCTTGTTGCTTTAATTTATCCATAAAGCAAGGCTTGCTTTTTTCACCACCTTAACCTATTTTTGTAAAATAAATTACTGTAAATGATTTATCAAAGCACTTCTAAACGTAACTTCCTCAATATCAAAGAGCGCGACGCCTTCTGAATTCTTTCTCTTGGCTGCCCGCCCGGGCAATTTTAGTTTTTTTCATCACAATAACTTAATAAATAGAGAATCATGGAACTTCCATTTGCAGAATCCTATAGAATAAAAATGGTTGAACCGCTGCGCAAAAGTAGCCGTTCAGAACGCGAAACCTGGATTAAGGACGCGAAATATAATTTGTTTAACCTCAAGAGCGAACAGGTTTTCGTTGATTTGCTCACCGACTCCGGAACCGGTGCCATGAGCGATCGACAATGGTCGGAAATGATGCTGGGCGACGAATCTTATGCTGGTGCCACTTCCTATTATAAGCTCAAAAATGCAATCACAACTATTACCGGTTTCCCATATTTTTTGCCAACACATCAAGGCAGAGCAGCCGAAAATGTGCTGTTTTCTACTTTGATTAAAAAGGACGATATGGTGCCTGGAAACGCTCATTTCGACACGACTAAAGGTCATATCGAATGGCGCAAAGCAACTGCAG
>CAZOEV010000624.1:0-2232 GCA_964578915.1 uncultured Lentimicrobiaceae bacterium | reverse complement strand
CTTTAATGGCTTAGAAGCAGTAAATGCTTGCCGAGAAAACCCAACTATTTCCTTGGTGCTTATGGATATAAAAATGCCCGTTATGGACGGCATTGAGGCTACCAAACAAATTAAAGCCATGCGGCCAGACCTTGCTATTATTGCCATTACGGCTTATGCCCTCTCAGGTGATGAGCAAAAACTGCTGCAAGCAGGATGTGATGATTATATTGCCAAACCAGTTCGCAAAGTAGAATTACTGAAAAAGATAAATAGGTTCGTAACTTTAGTGTAGTTGAAGATAGTCAATGCAAAAAGCGGAAAGAAAATGAACAGCTATTGAGCTGCTTTCAGCGCGAAGCTTTATAGAAGCATTTTTTGACTAAATTTGTGCTATACAAACAACAAAACAGATGTCGCTACAGCTAAATATCTTGTCGTTGAGTTTAATCGTACCAACTGCCGTCAGCTTGCTGTTGGCTTTGGAAGCCTTGAAGCCCAAATATGCTTCACGCGCCAAGTTTTTCGCATTGCTTATGTTTTTGGTGGCTGGCTGGTCAGCCGCTTATGGCTTTGAGCTGGCATCGACGGAGTTAGCTGGCATGTTATTTTGGCTCAAAGTGGAGTATTTTTTCATTCCATTTGTGCCTTTAATGTTGTATCTAGTTGTGCGCCAATACGCTGGCCTGAAACATGATTTTAAGTCCAAACAGCTTATTTACCTGTTGCCCATCCCTGTGCTCACCCTCTTGCTTAGCGTTACAAACGATTTTCACAAGCTGTATTATGAATCCGTTTCCTTCGATAGTTCCAGCAATATTCCTTTACTTTCGTTAGAAATAGGAATTTGGTATAAGGTTCATTTGCTCTATTCTTATTTCTTAGTTATTGCTGCCAGTGTAGTGTTGGTTAGAAAGCTTGTTTTTCAGCGTTCCTTATTCCGTAATCAGCTGTTGTATATGTTGATAGCGGTTTTAATTCCCATGCTTTTGTTGAGTTTATATCTTTTCAAACTATTTCCGATCGACAATTTGGATCCCACGCCGTTTGCTTTCACTTTTTCCGGTTTGGCCATGTCGGTGAGTATTTTGCGCTATCGAATGCTCGATTTGATGCCAATTGCCCGCGAGCATGTTTTTACCAGTATGCCCGATGGATTGGTGGTTCTCGATAACAAAATGCGCATCGTGGATGCCAATCCAGGTAGCTTGAAAATCTTTCGCTGGAGCGAAATTCCGTTTGGTGCTTTAACGAAGGATGTTTGGAAGTCTTATCCATTGTTAATCAATATGCTGAAGCAGTCGAAATCGGAAAGTATTGTAATGGAAATCGCTCAACAGCAGAAGCGATTTTATTTTCAAATTTCCAGCTCTGCAATTCGCAATCATAAAATTGAGGAGGTTGGCTATTTGATTATTATTCACGATATTACCATTCGCTATACCATGCAAGAAGCTATCCGCCAAAGCGAAGAAAAACTAAAACGACTAAACGCCGAAAAGGATAAATTATTTTCTGTTATCGCGCATGATTTGCGCGGACCGCTGGGTGCTTTTGTTGGCCTCACTGAGATGGCTATGAATCAGTCTGAGGATATATCGCATGAAGAAAACCAACAGTTTGCTGCCGATATGTATAAATCTGCCCAGGCACTACAAAACCTGCTCGAAAATTTGCTGTATTGGGCACGCATGCAGCGTGAAGATGTGAAAATACACACCGAAAAACTTGATCTGAAAGCTCTTTTTGAAGAAAACTTGGTTTTGTTTCAAAATGCGATTAACGCGAAAGTACTTAAAGTTGAAAAACGCTTTCAGGAAAATGCTATAGTATTGGCTGATAAGCAGATGTTGATGACAGTGTTGCGTAATTTATTGTCGAATGCCATAAAATTTACCCCACGTAGTGGAACGATCAGCCTAGTTTCACGATCAGAGAATCCCGGATTTTTTCAAATTCTGGTCACAGATACAGGAATAGGAATGGATGAAATCAGGCTAAAAAACCTGTTCAAAATAGAAGAAAGCATGGGGAGACCGGGCACAGAAGGTGAGGCGAGCTCAGGATTAGGACTTATTCTAAGCCATGAGTTTATTGAAAGAATGGGCGGCCATATTCACGTTACTAGCTCACCTGGCAAAGGAAGTACGTTTTCTATTGAACTTCCAGCGGCTTCCTAAACGCTAGTTTTTATCAGCCTAATTCAGGCTTTTTAAGTAAGCTGAAATTAATTTAGAAAGCGATTTTTCGGCC
>CAZOEV010000623.1:0-2236 GCA_964578915.1 uncultured Lentimicrobiaceae bacterium | reverse complement strand
ACCTTGGATTTGATAGCGAATTATATATGCCAAACGCCTTTAGACCAGGCGGTATAACAGATGTTTTCAAACCGATTTCAAGATTTGAACCAAATAGTGATTACCTTTTTCAAATCTATAACCGTTGGGGACAACTTATTTTTGAAACGCGCGACTTCAACGAAGGTTGGGATGGCAATTACAATGGAAGTCGTGTTAATCGCGGTACTTATATCTGGACCTATCAATACGCTGACAGCCAGGGAAATGAAATAAAGAAGGGCGGCTCAGTCACCGTTGTTTACTAATTTTGATTTTGTTTGTCCAAAAGCTCCTGTACCGGATTTTTTCCTTTGAAAGTTCCAGTAGCTTTGATTGGTTTTAAACGTGCAAAAAGCTGTTCAGCAAAGCCATTTTTCTGACGTGTAAGTTTCATGGCTTCAATATGTTGACTACGATATGCAAACTGCTCCATCTCCGTAATACTTTCCCAAACAGTAAATGTAGCCTGCTGCACCACCGGCACCTCCCCTATTCCTTTGGAAAAAACCAAACCTTTAAACTGCTCACTGACACGACTAACTTTCGGTGTGATACGCAAAAATGGAATAATGAAACCAGCACGGATAGTGGCATAAGTGATGACAGCCACCGCTGAATTCTGCTTATTATTTTGAGCAGGACGCCAATTATCAAAGCCCGACCAACTCCCTTTGGCCAAAATAGGCTGCATAAAAATAGTGTATTGTTCACTGCTATGTTTCTCGAAATCAACAAACAAATTGCTTTTCAGAAATGTTTCGGCGTAGCTAATATCTTCCCACACAGCTATAACACCATACACACTAAAATCAGGAATTATACTGTATCCAGCACCACTACCAGTTCCAATTGGTTTAAAAAACTCAAGACCTGCCATTTTGCGCATAGCATTATGCAAAAAATACATCTGGCTCATTCCCCAAATTTTATTATTGAGACCCTTATAGCGGAAAAAAGTTATTGTAAGCGTTTGTTGCATTATATGAATAAATAAAAAAAGACAATTAAAACTGACTTATGTTCAGACACCTAATTTAAAACAAACTATTAAAGCCTGCGTTTCCAGCGCTCACGCGCATACTGCTGCATATCTTTAATCGAATCCTTTTCATCCATAATTTCCAGCCCTAGTAAGGTTTCCAGCACATCTTCCATAGTAACAATACCAGCTGTTCCGCCATATTCATCCACGACGAGCGCAATATGCTCACGCTTTATGATCAACTGATCCCAAAGGCTTAGCACAGGAATTGAATCAGGCACGACTAATATTTTACGTTTCAAAATTGACAAGGGTTTGTGGTGTTGATCTTTAGCCATTTGCTCAAAAACATCCTGTCGAAAAATATAACCCGTAACCTGCTCGATGGTCTTGCTAAAAATCGGGATTCTTGTAAAAGACTTGTAATCGGGATCATTGGCAAAATCTTCCATCGTCAGAGTTTCTTCAGCGGCGCCAACCACTACGCGTGGCGTCATAATATCAGACGCTTTCAAATGACGTAAACTTATGATATTTTTAATGATATGACTTTCCTGTTCGCCCAAAACACCTTCCTGATTGCCAATTTCCGCGAGCAACCCCAGCTCTTCCCGACTAATGGTTTTTTCGACCTTCTGGCGGGCAAAAAGTTTGGTTATCAGTGTTGACAAAACCACTAAAGGATAAGCAACTACCATCATTACACGAATTGTATAATAGGTAAAACCAATCATTCTGCGCCAGTATCTGGCACCAATTGTTTTCGGAATAATCTCCGTAAAAATCAGGATAAGTAAAGTTAAAATTGCTGAAACAATACCAAAATATGCATCACCAAAAACCACAGTAGCTTGAGCACCAACTCCCGCTGCTCCAATGGTATGCGCTACAGTATTAAGCGAAAGTATGGCGGCCAATGGCTTGTCTATTTGCGCTTTCATACCTAACATTGCCGCAGCAATTTTGCTTCCGCCTTCAGTTTTTGTGCGCAAATAAGGCGTCGGCGCCGATAAAAGAACGGCCTCTAGTATGGAGCATAAAAATGACACCACCAAAGCCAATAATAAATACAGTATAAGTTGAAGCATTTGCGCTTTTTCGTTCTAATTATTGAATTGTAAAATTACACTTTCTAAACAAACCTTGGATAAATTGGATACGATATATTATTTATCCGCAATTACGTGCATTTCTACACGCCGGTTTTTGCTACGTCCAGCAGCAGTTTCGTTG
>CAZOEV010000622.1:0-2236 GCA_964578915.1 uncultured Lentimicrobiaceae bacterium | reverse complement strand
CAATTTGCTAGTGCTGGCGTTTACTGCAATTATCATAAATGTAGAAGCACAAGAACTTAAAATAGACCAATTAGAAGAAGCGGAATTAAGCAAGACATCAAGAAAAGGGCGTTATGCCGGAACCTATTTTGAGGATAATACACTTAAGGTACTTTATCTTACTTCCACAAAAAAGGAAGGTGTACAACTCGATCAATATCAGTTTGACGCTTCATTGAAATACGGCGATATGCGAGATGTTTTTGTTGATGATGCAATGGCCTCCAGAGACTTTGAATGGTATATGCCTAAAAGTAAGGTGGAAATTGTTTCCCCTAGTAGTCAGAAATTTATTATGGGAACAAGGGCCTTTGGCAGTGGAATGAAAATATTTTTAGGAACCCTCGAGAAACAATATTACCTGGGAATATATACTGGTGAGGATTTTGTTGAAGAAGAGAAATTAAAACCAAAAACTGGTGATATATGGAGGATATTACCAGCTGGTTTTAAGTCAACTACTAAAATAGATGCGTTTTCAACCAGTGCAGGTTTTTATAAAGAATTGCCAAAATTCGGGAATCCTTTAATCGCTCCTGCCAATTCCCCTATGCTTGCCGCTGGTGTAATAACTGAAAAAGTAACAACAAAAGGGCCATGGCTTTATTCTCAAAACCGGGTGGCAATATTAGCCATCGATGGAGAGAACTTTGACGATTCTAGGTATAATATTTACCCATTGCCTTATACCGCCCGATCAATGGGGGCTGGTTTAGGACAAGATGATAACCTTACTGTCTTGTTCGCGCCACTTAATGGCCCTACCACAGTCAAATCGCTTAAACATTTTTTGTGGAAAGACAAACAAGACCACTTTACTTTAATGCGGTTTAGCGATACCCACGAACTGGTTGACTCAGTTTCATTTACCAGTAAATTATTATGGGCAAGGTTTCAGATCCTAAATGGGGGTAATTCAACTTATGTAATGGGTTTAGGAAAAGCCTCTTTTAGCGGATGGGCTAGAGATGCAATGGGCATTACGCTAAAGAAGACTGAAGACATACTAGTATCAAAGTTTAAGGATGGAAAACTGTTGTTCTCCAAATTATATTCTGGAGATTTGTTAAAAAGCAAATTAGTAATTCCAAAAGGTGTTAAGATGAAAAATGATTTCACTCCTCCCCATAAAGAGGATGCTGCTGAAATACTTGCCCTGCCAAATGGTGATGACCTAGCTATTTTTATGACGGGTTTAGGGTTTTATCTATTGCAGATGAGTCCTTCAGGTGAATTAATGGCGTTTTACAGAATACCTAGAGTAGAGAAAAAAGTAGAAAGCAACTTATATAACTACCAATTACACTTTCAAGGTGACGATTTAATATTGGTGATGAATGAGCAGCCTTTTGAATTTACAAATGAAACTCAGGTAAATACTTCAACCACCGGACTTGCTAATGGTGCCGGTACTTTAAAAACTACCACGGTAAAAAAATTAAACGAGGTTTTTCTTCAATCACAAATTGTTAGAATTAATACCAAAACTCATAGTATTGGCAACAGATTGGTTATTGATGGTAAAGACTTTTATACAATTGGAAGTTTCCCGGCCATTTTCACCGAGAATGCTATTTACTTCACAGGTAGGAATAAAGGGCCAAAAGGGAAAGTAATAAGCATTGCAAGAATTGATATATAAAAAGTAATAAAACACAGGAAAATGAAAAGATTTATTATTGTATTGCTATTGGCGGGACTAACAATAAATTATGTGTTTTCACAGGCTTATCAGGACTATTCTTCCGATAAAAAGCAAGAGATATTTTCTGAGGGTTTTCTAGATAACAATAACAATTGGAGAAAGTTCTACTCTAAAGTAAAAAAGGGAAGATATATAATTGAAACCATTGGTAAAG
The DNA here is from genome assembly GCA_964578915.1 of uncultured Lentimicrobiaceae bacterium. GTDB lineage: Bacteria > Bacteroidota > Bacteroidia > Bacteroidales > F082 > UBA5536. Next base: position 338 of record CAZOEV010000622.1, on the reverse strand, counting down.
ATCAACCAGCCATTAGTACAATCCCCGTTCAACTTGATAAAAACCGTAATTATGAGATTGAAACTGTGGTATCGATAGAATGGAATAGGAGTGATGAATTTATGGGGATTGTATGGAATCGAGATTTAAATAATGGATATTATCTAGGCTTTAATAAGGATCTTGAAATAAAAGTATTTAAAAAAGAAAATAACATAAAAAAATCAATTACTGTGGTTGAGGATTTAGGCGTATTAGCACCTAAATACTCAAAAAATACCATAACTATTAGGAGAATCGGTACAGAGTTTTTAATATATATTAATAAAATTCTGGTTTATTCAATTCCCTATGATGCA
>CAZOEV010000621.1:0-2239 GCA_964578915.1 uncultured Lentimicrobiaceae bacterium | reverse complement strand
GACAATGCCTATTCTCAAAAGTTAAATAAATGCTAAAATTAACAGAAAACAGGCTTTTTAATTCTCAGGGCAATAGAAATAAAAAGCTGGTAACGATTGCGGTTAGGATTGGATAAAGAAGCTAAACAACTTTAACCATAAGGTTTATGAATTTCATAAAAAAAACTGTGCATAAAGCAGCATTAAGCAATTCAATTAGGGGGTAATTTTATCCATAAGGGTTATTTCAAGTGATAAAAAACTGATGCTAAAATTTTTTTAATCATCAGTATAATAATGTTTTAAACTTCATTTTAAAAATTCTGCATTTTTTTTTAAGCTTCTGCATATTTTACTTTTAAAAAATAATATGTTTGCAAACTGAAAAGCGTGTTTCTTAAAGCTAATAAATAGCAAAAAATAGTTTAACCAAATTTCTAAACTAAGAAAATATGAAGTTTTATGATGTGGATGCCAGATTTACTTTCGGTAAATATGAAGGTCTAAGTCTGGCAGAAGTATTCGCCAAAGACCCTAAATACATTGACTATTGTAGCAACAATATCGATGAATTTTATGTATCAAAAGCTGTGCTTAAAGAATTAAAGGCAGGCAAATTTAATCTTGAAAAAGAAGAAGCTGAGGAAGACGAAGAGTTTTCTGGTAACGACTTGAATGGCTCATCCAGCGATGAAGCGGAAGATGACTTTGACTGGGAAGAAGATATCGAAATCATAGGTGAAGATTTTGACGATGACTTTGACATAGGTTATGATGACGAAGAGGATGACGATGATTTCTAACAGCCTTTAAAAATCACAAAAAAAACCTACATTTTGAGAAAAGTGTAGGTTTTTTTGTGAGCTGTAAATAGACAATAAAAACAGCGTGTCATAGATTTTTCATCTTTTAGAAAATCAAACCCTATTTCAGCGAAAATAAACTGCAGCAATAACTGAGTGATGCCGATAGCCATGGACATGTTTTTTTAATATTTGTGTGAAAGAGATATACAGCAAAGTCCTTTTGTGAAAGGATGTATTTACATCACTTTATGTTACATAGGTAAGATTAAGGCTTTCTCACACAACTAAAACTAAAAATAGTTATAATTTCCCTTACTTTTGTTTTCTCAATTACTACGTAAATCATCACAATGGAGCAAAAGCATATACTGCTAGGTCATGGCAGCGGCGGAAAACTAACCCACGATTTAATCGAAAGCATTTTCTTGAAACATTTTGGCAATGCGAAGCTCGATAAGCTGGGCGATTCAGCAATTTTTAAGACCTCTGGTAAGCGGCTGGCTTTCACCACGGATTCTTTTGTAGTTGATCCACTATTTTTTCCGGGAGCGAATATCGGGAAGCTTGCTATTGCCGGCACGGTAAACGACTTAGCAGTTGCCGGAGCAGTTCCCAAATACCTCAGCGCCGCTTTTATTTTGGAAGAAGGTCTTGGCTTGGAAATTCTTGAAAAGGTAGTGATTGCCATGGCCGAGGAAGCAAAAAACGCTAATATTCAAATTGTTACTGGCGATACTAAAGTGGTGGAGCGGGGCAAATGCGATAAAATTTTTATTAATACTGCTGGCGTGGGATTTGTTGATGAGGCGTTTAGCAATTTGGATAGTTCCAGCATAAAAGTTGGTGACAAAATCATCATCAATGGCAGCATTGGCGATCACGGTATGGCGGTGATGGCTGCTCGCAACCAGCTCAATATCCAGTCGCCGGTGCAGTCGGATTGTGCCAGCCTCAACGGACTAATTCAGTCGCTAAAACCCTTCGCAGTGCATATTCATTTTATGCGCGATGCTACCCGTGGCGGACTGGCAACTGTAACTTCTGAGATTTGTGCGGAAAAGGCTTTTGGCGTTGAACTTTTTGAAGAAAAAATACCCGTTAATACTGCTGTGCGAGGCATGTGCGAATTGCTTGGCTTTGATCCGCTTTATGTAGCTAATGAAGGGAAAGTGGTGCTGGTAGTTGATGGCAATCAGGCCGATGAAATTCTGGATAGAATTAAACAACATCAGTTTGGCAAACAGGCTGCCATTATAGGCGAAATCGTCAGTGAAAAAGCCGGCCGTTGTATGTTGCAAACCAGTATTGGCGGCCACCGCGTGGTGGATATGCTTGCGGGTGAGCAGTTGCCCAGAATTTGTTAAATAGTGCTTGCCACAAAATGCCAATTTCTTCGTTATGCTTGTGCTGAAAACAAACGTTTACCAAAGTAAACTTATTGTTATTCAGCACTT
>CAZOEV010000620.1:0-2243 GCA_964578915.1 uncultured Lentimicrobiaceae bacterium | reverse complement strand
TTGCACAAAAATAGTGAGCGGAGCCACTTTTACCATAAAGCGAGCAGGCGACACAGGATATTGTTTTTCGAGCTGTTTTAAAAAAGCCGGTGCAGGGTTGCCACCAATAAATTCCTTCAAATCTATATTGGCCAGCACAATCTGCATCTGGCGGTCAGCTTGTTTTGGTGTATAAGGCAAAACGGCAATTCCTGCTTGATTCGTGTTGGCCTTACCAACTTTTTCGTCTTGCAGGCTGAAAACCAAAGGGACTTCCACCAGTGTTTCATTTCCTGCAACAACTTTTACTTTCAACGGCTCGGCTAGCGGTCTTCCAGCGCGAGCTTGCTGCTGCGGATTCATGGCTTCGAGACTAATCTCGGCCAGTTTGGCAATGCGCTGGTAATTTTCGGGCATCCAGTTTATAGCTTTGTCGCGCAGCCACTGCACCGGCAAACTGATTTCGGCAGCAGCTTTGGCTTGTCCGTTTTGGCGGGCAACAGCACTCACTTTCAGCTGATCGCCTTCTTTCCAGTAAGAACCGTCAATCCGCATATCAGCTGATTTGCTTGCGTTTTCTAAAACCCGATAATTTCCCGAACGCACCAAACCACTGGAAACCGCTTCGCGAAAACGCGTTGAAAATTCTGCAGTGAGTCCGCTATTTTCAAAAGCAAACTCATCCAGATAAACAGGAACAGATAGCTCTCCCAACTGCAAAAACAGCCCATAGGCCATAAAATAACCCAAGTCATCAATACTTGATTTTTCACTTTGCTGCAAATCGGTGATGGCGTTTTTTACTTCTAACAATAATTCGAAGCTTTCCTTAAGACGCGTATCTGATTCATTAACAAGTTCTAGTGCCAACAAAATATACTGTGCTTCTTCCAACTCAGTAAAAAGTGGCATTATCTCATAATAGGTTTTGAGTGCTTGCTGCTGATTATTTTTATCACGGTAATTATCAGCGGCCTGTTTTTGGTTCTGAATCTGCTCCATCAGGCGACTCACTGCATTTTTATAAAAATACTTTAGCTCCGATTTTTTGGCTCGCGCAATGGCATAAATCAGGTCTTTTTTGCTGTCGTGATAGCGTTCGCTTCGCAATCCGGTAATTTGCGCTTTGGACAACGATTGGCTTCTCATTTTGAATGCTTCCGTTGTGGCGGCATCAATATTGGCCAGCTGATAATCCGTTGCAGCCTGGATACTTACCTGAATTTGCTGAATGAGCGTAGCCTTAGCCTGTTCTTCGTATTCGTCAAGTAAATCTTTGGCGTTTTTACCTTCGGGGACTTCGCCCGAAACAAAAGCCATAAAATACTCCTGATCAGAATAATTTGATGTACGCCAAACATAGTCCGTCCACTGAGGTTGCTGCGCCAATCCAAGCAATGGTAAAAGCAGCCAAAAAATCACAACATATTTTTTCATAAAAACAGCATTTTAATGCATCAATTCACGTCCTTTTTACTTACAAAACCCTCCTTATTATTGATTAGTTTGATGCGGTACCAATCGCCCTGTCGCTCAATGACAACAAATTCAAGACCACCTGGAATTTTAGCAATAACTTCAGATTTATCATCCGGAAACTCATGGATATCAACTCTATCCGAACTTTTTCCTTTTAATATTATTCTTTCAGCCAGCGCATCGCTATTTGTCGAAAAGGCAAAGGTTTCAATTGGCTTATCAATGCTTTCCAAAAAAGCCAAGGTTCTCACGCCACCTTCTGCACGTTTTAGCGCATCAGCATAAAGTTCGTTACTCGGCTCCAGTTGGTTTGCAACGGTATAATAATTTATTGCATCCTGATATAAACCTGTCATTTCGTGTATGATACCAGCATTGTAAGCCGCTTTAGGGTTATAACTATCAGCTTCATAGATGGCCACTAAAAGGGGAAACGCCTGCTTCAAGTTTCCATTTTCAAGGTATTCTCCGGCTTCATCAGCTTGTTTTCTGAGATCTCTCAATTTAATTTTCTCCATCTCAAAACGAACCAATGTATAACCGGGAGCAAAATAATTTACAAACTTTTTTGCCGTTGCGGACAAAGCGCCATTAAGCAACTGGTTGAAATTAGAAATATTGGCCCTTTCATCATCACATTTTGTATCTTCATTTCCAAAAGCGGCAGTTTCAACGCCAATAATTTCTGCCGTTGAAACCTCCACAATTTTCATACTTGCTGTAGTAGAAATTTTTCGAATTTTACAGTATTTAGTATAGCTTTTCCCATCCAGGCCAGTATACTT
>CAZOEV010000619.1:0-2249 GCA_964578915.1 uncultured Lentimicrobiaceae bacterium | reverse complement strand
AAGCTTATCCGCAAAGCTGTTGGCAGCCAGCTGAGATTTCTGCGACGAAACTTAACCCAACTTGCAGCTAATCTGAACGGAAGTCTTGCATTTCAATAAATTGGCAATTTTCGAGTTCAGGTTTGTGTACTACAGATTTTCGTTTTGCGAAGGGTGCGTATTTAAATTTCAAGGCATCATAAAGTTTTCTTACTTGTTGGTTTGGTTCTGAACAGCGGCGTATAATTATAACTTCTTCATGGTTGTTTTGGGCTAAAGTTGTTACTGCTTTTTGCGTGTTCATAGTTCTGACGATTTCACGCCATCCGCTATGGATACCTTCTTTTTTTAACTGATGTCGAGCCGTATTTACCAACCAATAAGCCAATAAACCCAGATGAAGGTGTGCCATTGTGTTTTCATCTTTTTGATGATAGACAGGGCGTAAGTCAAGGTCGGTTTTCAGTACCCTTATCCTAGCTTCAACTTCGCGTATGGTATTGTAAAATTGCCATACATTTTGCTCTGTATTGGTCTGAACTGATGTGCGTAGAAAATAAACTCCACTTCGGGCATTTATGTCAACACCTTCTTTAACAGCCCATTTGATGGAGGTTACAATCCTGTTGCTTTCTATATCAATCTTTTTCTTTTTGCGTTTGGGTTCAGGCTGATCACATACTTGAGTTTCAATGTTAAAGTATCTCCCGATGGAAGGAAACTTTTGCTTTAATCGCCCGATACGTTGATGCACTTTATCTTCTTGTTTTACGCCGCCTTTTTTGGTCAAGCTGTTGGCTATTTGTTGCAGTCCGGCTTCGAAGCGTGTGCGGAACTGCGTTCATCGAACGTTCTTTCAGCTCCTTGGAGTGGCTCTCTACTTTCAGGTAATAATCCGTATTTCGGTCAGAATTTACACGGCAAAGTTCAATTTTTTGTTTGCTGTTGTCTGTCACAGAAACGCTGACAGCACCGGCTTCAATGTTGTAGTTTTTCAGGCTTGAACGGTTCACGCATAAGTAATCATAGCCATTGTCCAATATCATTTCAGGTTTTCATCGCTGGCAATGCCTGCGTCTATTACAATCAGAGCTTTTTGAGTTGATGAAGATGTTTTGAGTCGCAACTTACCTATCATCCCTTCCAGGGTTTTGCTGTCGGTCATGTTCCCCTCCAGAATTGAGGAGTATTTGATAAAACCTTCAGGATTGATCACCAGTCCCAGCACAACCAATTTGGCATCGCTGCGTTTTTCTTTGCTTCGCCCGTATTTGGCAAGCTTGCTGCCCTGTTTACGACCTTCAAAATAAGTGTTTGTAAGGTCGTAAAGTATTATTTTATCATGGATATCAAACAGCTCGTTGGTGCGTACTGACAAATGTTGCTCCAAAGCTTCCTTTTCTGCATATAGCTTTCTGGAGATGCAATACAGCCGGTCTTTGGTAAGCTGCTGGATATCGTAGCCGGTAATCTCGCAAACGGCCGAGTTTTCTTTGATCCACCGTACGGTTTCCAGCTCTGAGGCTGGATAAACTGCACGGCTGATGATATGGGTCTGAGCCAGTTTGACCTGATCTTCGCTCCAGCCAAGGCTTTCCAAAAAAGGTGCTATTTGCAGCTGCCTCATTACCTAGTAAGACAACCATTCGGCATCAATCTCGCGCACATCTTTGTTACGGATGCTGTTCAGGTCGATCATTTGCAGATCTTTTCCAGTTGCTGATGCCTTCTTTGGTTTTTTATCAATAAAGATATCGATGCGTTGTTCATCTACCATCCGCTGGTAAAACTCTTCAACATAGCGCATCACGGTTGTGTCTTCGGTATAGGGTAGTTCGAACAGAGGCTTATCGTGGCTGTTAACCTTGGCGGTAAGTATCTTCTGCAAAAGGTTTAACTGCTCGCTGGTCAACCCATCGAGATAGCCGGCATTCAAAATAGTCCGATGGCATACTCTGTTGCTATCATTACGGTAGCTTTCCACTAAACGGTAGTAACCCGAGTAGATGCCTGTGACAGGATTGGTGCGCATGGATACTTTGAAGTACATAAATGCAAAGCAATCACATAATTCATTGATAGTCAATACCCCCTTGGGGACTACAAATGAAATCTCAAAAATGTCGGAACTGAATATCAATCTGTTACAAAAACAAATGTTAAAATACCTGCTTTTTTGATCAAATAAACTTGAATTTAGCCTGTTTTTTCTCCTTTTTTGATGGTGGAACTGCAAGTTGGGTTAAAGAACCTCAAATTGAAGTCTCTTA
>CAZOEV010000618.1:0-2252 GCA_964578915.1 uncultured Lentimicrobiaceae bacterium | reverse complement strand
AACCGTCCGCGCAGCTTTGCCTTTGCTTCCACAGATGGTCAGCTGGAAGAAATGCCTGTGATCGTGCTTATCGACGAAGGTTCAGCCAGTGCCAGTGAGATTGTTGCCGGCGCGTTGCAGGACAACGACCGCGGCACTATTGTAGGCCGACGCTCATTCGGCAAAGGCTTGGTGCAGGAGCAGCTTCCCATGCCCGATGGTTCAGCGGTGCGGCTCACAGTGGCGCGCTATTACACGCCCACAGGTCGGTCCATTCAGAAACCCTATAATGGCGACAAGGAAGAGTATCACCACGAAGCCATTGACCGCTACCTCAATGGAGAGGTGATGCACCCCGATAGCATACAGTTTGCCGACTCACTAAAATACACCACGCCTGGCGGCAAAACGGTTTATGGCGGCGGCGGTATCATGCCCGATATATATGTGGCCATAGAAGCTGATACCACCATGGCCTATTACAACCGATTGGCCAATAGCGGACAACTTTTTCAGTTTGCCTTTGACTATGCCGATCAGCATCGGCCGGCGCTGATGGCTTATGGCTCGGTGGATAATTTTAAGAAACAGTTTAAGTTTACCGACGCGCTTTACCGCGATTTGCAGGCCTTCGCCGAAGAAAAAGGCGTAAAAGGCAGCACAACAGAAAAGCGCATTGCTCGCGATCGCACGGCAATACTTTTCAAAGCCTATCTGGGACGCAATCTTTTTGATGACCCTGGCTTCTACCCTATTTACCAAGAAATTGATGAGGTGTTGCAGCAAGCGCTGCAAACTTTTGACAACAAAGAAGCAGCTTATTGATGCATACTGAACTACTACTGATCGGGCTTTCGCTGCTACTCCGGCTGGGCACTTTTGGGGTGGTGATGAACTATGTAAATGTATCGCGCCATCGCATCGCCTGGTGGCTGATCGCTGCTGCCATGATGCTAATGGCACTGGAAAATGTATTTCAGTTGTTGGCCCATGCCGGACTTTCAGAGATAGCCTATAAGAGCAATATCAGGCCTTTGGCAGGATTTTCGGTATCGGTATTGATGCTCAGCGGAACCATACTTATCCGGCGGATACTGAAGCGACTCAACAAAGCCGAGCGTACCCAAAGAAGTATTAACCGGCGCTACCAGATGCTTTTCAATACTAGCTCGGATCAGGTTTTTGTGATGGAAGCCAATGGACAGCTTTTGGAGGTGAATCAATCCGTCAGCGAGCGTTTAGGCTATTCGCGTGAGGCCTTATTGCAAAAAAAGTTTGCCGAACTCAAATCGAGCCCGTCGGCAGAAGGGGTGCAGGATCACCTGGATCAGATCAGGAAAAAGGCTATGCATATCTTCGAAACGGAGCTGCTAAGCAATATAGGCATGCGCATCCCGGTAGAGATGAGCTGCCGCTTTATCGCCATCGACGACAAGCCTTGTATCACCTGTGTAGCGAGAAATATTTCGGAACGCAAAGAGCTGGAGAAACGGGTGCTGATTACCACCATTGAGACAGAAGAGAATGAACGCAGGCGCTTTGCACGAGAGATTCATGACGGACTGGGCCCACTGCTTTCAACTATTAAGCTGTATGTGAATGAGCTGGAAACGTCTGATAAAGTAGAACGGGAAACAAATACCCACTATATCAATCAGCTGATAGACGAGGCGGTAAGCAGCGCCCGCAATATTGCCAATAATATCACACCAAAAATCATCACTGATTATGGTCTTTTGCTTTCCCTTGAGGAGTTTTGCGCTGGCATCAATGCCACCAAATTGCTGCATATACGCTTTCTGCCCGAAGGCATAAACCAAAATCTGGGAAACACTATAGAGCTGACTTTGTATCGGATCATCACAGAATTAATCAACAACACCATAAAACATGCGCAAGCGAAGCAAGTGCAGATTGAGCTAAAGCAAGAGGGAAATCGCATTTGGCTTAAATACAATGACGATGGCATTGGTTTTGAGCTGGACAGGGCACTGGAAAAGGGCGACCATACGCTGGGACTTCGGAATATTATCAGCCGGGTGCGCTCGCTGAAAGGGGATTTTTCTTTTAGGAATACCTCCCCGGGGATTGAAGTGAAGATTGGGTTGGATGTGCGGGGGGAGATTTGAAGATTAAGAAGATTCAAAAATTCAAAATTCAAAGATTCTAAGACCTAGCTATTTAAAGACGGTAGGCCCTAAGCTTGGCCGCTCGGCGAAGATTCTGTGTTAAAATCCAATGAAAGTTTGATATTTTCTTAATTTTGTTTTTTT
>CAZOEV010000617.1:0-2259 GCA_964578915.1 uncultured Lentimicrobiaceae bacterium | reverse complement strand
TTCGGCCTTGTTTGTACTGATGGCAAGTGCCTTAACAGCCCAATTTTCTATCGGTCCAAAGATTGGTTATACGACCAATAAATTGTCCATCGACAAAAGCGAAATCACTTCTGACCTTAAAAGCAGCTTTATTTATGGTGCTTTTGTGAGGCTTGGAGAAAAATGGTATGTCCAGCCCGAAATCAATTTCTATACAGCTGGCGGCGTGTTTAAATCACCTAATTTAAATGATCCAAACCCTATTAATGGTGAAGTAGAGCTCAAAACGATTCAGATTCCATTGTATGTAGGATTGACTCTGGCCGATCTTAAACTGGCTAAAATCAGGTTGCAAGCAGGTCCAACCGCAAATATTTATACGGATAAAAAAGTGAATCCGCTTGCAGGCTCCACTTATACGGATATTAAAGAAACGGATATCAATGATATTCAATGGGGACTTCAATTTGGCGCTGGTGCAGATGTGCTGATGTTTACCCTTGATGTTCAATATTTCTTTGGTCTTAATAATGTGATTAAGGATGTTCAGTTAGATAGTGGTGAGTCGATTACCTTTGACTCAAAATCCAAAGGGTTTATGGTTACACTTGGATGGAAAATTCTCTAACCGTTAAAATTTTATACACAAAAAACCGTTTCTGCTAGGAACGGTTTTTTTGTTTTAGTGCCTAATATTTAATTCGCAAATTCAATGACAAGGCTTATTTTTCTATTCACTATCCTTTTTTATTTGGCTTTAACGTCTTGCGATACAGGATATAAAGCCAAATTGAAAGTAAATACGACTGATTCTGAAGTTAAGTCGTTGGAAATTAAGCAATACGGAAAGGCACTTTTTGACGCTGACACCAATAATTTGCAGGCAGTTTTAAAAGTATTACAACCTGAATTCCCCCAGTTTTTGTCGGCTGATCTAAATGATCCTGCAAATATCCAGCAACTCTACGATTTTGTTAGCGATACCTTTCTGATAAGTCTCAATCAAAAAACCAGGCTAGTTTACCCTGATATTTCCAAAGTTGAACAAGAATTGTTGCCTGTATTTCAGCGATTTAATTTTTATTATCCTGATAATCAACTGCCGAAGGTATTTACTTATATTTCGGGATTAAACCATGAAATGCCAATAATTGCTGGTCAGGATGCCATCGCCATTGGGCTTGATTGTTACCTCGACACCAGTTACCGCATTTACGATTTGGCTGGTATTCCAAAATACAAATCCCTAAGGATGCAAGCTGATTTTTTGCCCCGTGATTTTGCTGCTGCCATTTATAGCGCGTATTTGCCCGTTAGCGAAAAACCGTCCAACATTCTTGATGAGCTAGTGCTGTCAGGTAAAAAGCTTTTTTTTATTGAAGCCATGTTGCCAGCTATTTCTGATAAAGTGCTTTTGGGGTACACCTCGGCGCAACTAGATTGGGCGCGTCATCACGAAGGTGATATTTGGGCGTTTCTAGTAGGCGATCAATTACTTTTTTCCAATAATTTTGATGCCTTTAAAAGCTTTTCAGCGATGGGCCATTTTCTGCTGGTTTTGGTGAACAGGCGCCCGCACGTTTAGGTGAATTTATTGGACTACAGATGATTAGAAGCTATGCGTCCAATCAGGATGACTTCTGTTTAAAACGGCTTTTAAGAACGCAAGATGCGCAAGGAATTTTAATAGAATCACGTTATAAACCGGTTAAAAAATAGCGGAAAGTTTCACTAAAAAGTCCTTTTTCGTTTCAAAAATTGCAGAACGGTATTATTTCAGCCAATTAACGGCAGATTTCCTTATTTTTGTTGGGCTAAGACTCACCGAAACAACACTTTTTATGCTTGTAAAAACTTTTGGCAGTGCCTTATTTGGCATCGAATCCATTCCAATTACGATAGAAGTAAATATCGGCAAAGGCATCCAATTTTTTCTGGTTGGCCTGCCTGATAGCGCTGTAAAAGAGAGCCAGCAACGGATTGAGGCTGCGCTCAGTAATGTTGGGTTGAAGTATCCTAAGCAAAAAATTGTTATAAATATGGCGCCTGCAGACATCCGAAAAGAAGGGTCGGCCTACGATTTGCCGATTGCAATCGGCATTTTGGCTGCTTCTGATCAGGTGGACCACAGCCGTTTGGAAGAATTTGTTATCATGGGCGAGCTTTCGCTCGATGGTGGCCTGAAACCAGTAAGAGGTGCGTTGCCATTTGCCATAAAAGCTCTGCAGGAAGGATTCAAAGGACTGATAATTCCAGAGGAAAATGCTGCCGAAGCTGCTG
>CAZOEV010000616.1:0-2261 GCA_964578915.1 uncultured Lentimicrobiaceae bacterium | reverse complement strand
CCACTCTATTCGCTTATCGTAATTTATATCACCGGAAAAGTAATCGACACCATATTGCAAGGCGTTGATTATGATAAAACGCTGTTTATTATCAGCGATAAGTACGAAGAAATCAGAACAAAAATTATTGACGACCTCAACCGTGGCGGCACTTATATCAAAGGAAAAGGCATGTATAACGGAAGCGATAAAACAATTATTTTCACCGTGGTGAACCGGCGCGAACTGGCCATATTGCAAGATTATATTCATCAAATCGATCCACACGCATTTGTTACGGTGATCAACGCCAACGAAATTTTGGGAGAAGGTTTTAAGTCATTGCGTGAAAAAATCAACACCTAAACATGGCTTTTTTAGTAAAGTATCCTGCTTTTTCTAAATCCTGGCTGCGTGCCTACGGGTTAATTTTTGTTGGTGCTATACTCATTGCGGCGGGTTATGTTTTTTTTATCACCCCACACAAAATCGTTCCCGGAGGCGTTTACGGCATTTCCATAATCATCCACCACAGCTTTGGAACGCCTGTGGGTTTGATAGCCCTTTTCTTCAATATTCCGCTCACGCTGATAGGCCTCAAAGTGCTGGGGCCGCGCTTTGGCGCTAAAACCATAACAGGCTTTTTGCTTACTTCGGGCTTTATGGATGGGATGAGCTGGTATTTTGGCGGTGAAGCCCTTCTTCCTGACGATCCACTGACATCGTCAATTTTTGGTGGTGCAATAATCGGGCTGGGTGTTGGGCTATTTTTTAAAGCCAAAGCAACCTGTGGCGGCAGCGATGTAATGGCCATGATGCTGGGCAAATGGACAGGCAGACCGCTCGGCCAACTGATGATGATGGTAGATTCATCTATCGTTATTCTGGGTACAATCGCCTTTTCCGACTGGGCAATTCCACTTTATTCACTTATTGGCATATTTGTGATGGGCAAAACCATTGATGCGGTGCTCGAAGGCTTCCATGTAGAAAAAGTCGCCTTTATCATTTCGGAACGCCATGCGGATTTATGCCAAAAAATTACGCGCGATTACAAGCGCGGAGCCACCCTAATCGAGGCTAAAGGCCTGTTCAACGGCAGCGAAAGAAGCGTGATATTCGTCGTCCTAAACCGACGAGAAATAACCATGTTAAAAGAGTTTATCCAAGATGTGGACTCTAAAGCTTTTATGGTAAGTTTAAATGCCTCCGAAATTTTGGGAAGAGGTTTCAGGTCGTTGCAGGAGAAGTTTGAGAAATAAAGAGAAGGCTTCCTTTTGAAGAAACTTTGAAGTTTTGTCACTTTTTCACCGTTCCTATGCCTCTTCCGAAAATCACGGAATCGGACGATAAAAGATTTATTATCAAAACTTTAAACCCCGAAGGTTTTGGAAACCTTCGGGGTTTAAATAATTTTTTATAGAAGAGCAAAGTTTGTTATGGCACGCTACTTAAATAACTTAATCACATCATTGCCATTGGCAAAAATCAATAGACTGAAAAGCAAAACCATGCCCACAATCTGCGCTACTTCCATAAATTTATCGCTGGGCTTGCGTCCGGCAATAATTTCATAGAATAAGAACATCACGTGGCCACCATCCAGCGCAGGAATAGGTAACAGGTTCAATACCGCCAACATAATCGATAGGAAAGCGGTCAGACGCCAAAAACTTTCCCAGTGGAACTCAGCTGGAAAAATAGATCCGATAGCAATAAATCCGCCTACGCTTTCGTAAGCTTTCACCTCGGGCGAAACCAATAATTTAAGCTGTTTCAGATAGCCGCCAATGCCGTCAATAGTTTTCATCATGCCAGCAGGAATGGCTTCAAGAATATTATACGATTTTTCGTTGAAGGCAAAAAAGTCGCTCAACTGGCTGCTCGGATACACGCCAATTAAACCTTCTTCGGGAACTGTCATAGCCAGCGCCAAGTCATCATTGCCGCGCTTTACGTTTATCACAACGTCTTGGTTTTTAAATTGCTGTATGCCTTCGCGGAAATCCTGAAAATACCTCATAGAGATACCGTTTATACCCAAAATGGTATCTCCAGTTTCCATGCCGGCATCGCGTGCTGAAGACTGTTCAGGAAACGAACCTGCAATAAACGGAATACGCACCGATAAAAAGAGCGGAGAATCGTGCTTCACAAGTCTGCCTACAGCATTTTCAGGTAGCTGAATTTGCTGTTTTTGGCCATCGCGTTCTATTTCAATATTGCGGGCATTCTCTAAAATTATTGTAATCGGAATTTTATTAAAATCTTCGATAACCTGG
>CAZOEV010000615.1:0-2269 GCA_964578915.1 uncultured Lentimicrobiaceae bacterium | reverse complement strand
AAACTGATTTCAAGCAAGTTGAAACAATAAAGCAGCTTGAGTTGGATACCGTAATCCATGTTTTTCCTAGAAAAAAAATTGCGAAACTGATGGTTCAGGCACGCGTTCCTATTCGAGTTGGCGCTTCGGGACGGATTTATAACTTATTGTATTGCAATAAAATCGTCAGCATGAGCCGCAAACGATCTGACAAGCACGAAGCTATTCTAAATCTGGAGTTGCTGCGCGGTTTAGGTTATCATCACAATATACAAAACAGCGAAATCCCAACTTATTATACGCTTGAACCACAGGAAGAACTTCCAGAAGAGCTACAATCGCTGCTTTCTAAGGAAAAATTTAACTTGATTCTACATCCCAAATCCAAAGGAAGTGCGCGCGAATGGGGTTTAGAAAATTTTGGAAAGCTGATTGCAATGATTCCGCCGGATGAATTTCAAATTATCATTTCTGGCACTGAAGCGGAAGGTGAACTAATGTCCGACTGGCTTTCTGAGCTTCCGGCGCACATAATCAACAGTTGCGGCAGCATGAATTTGAAACAATTTATCAGCTTTATTGGCGCTGCTGATGGACTAATCGCGGCTAGTACTGGTCCACTGCATATCGCGGCTGCGCTGGAAAAAGTTGCTCTAGGAATTTATCCACCCATAAAACCCATGCACCCAGGACGATGGGCGCCGTTGGGCAAAAACGCCAGCTATTTGGTGTTAGACAAAAGCTGTTCCGACTGCCGCAAAAATCAACGCTGCCACTGCATGGCCGAGTTAAAGCCTGAAAATGTTTATCAAAAACTAAAAACACTAAAAGATGCCCACAACTAAGCCCTGGCTCGTAATCGTAAATCCCACAGCAGGAATCGGACTAGCCCAAAGAGACTGGCCAAAGATTAAAAAGCTACTCGAATCGGCTGGCTTTGATATAGAATGTCACCTCACCACACATCCATTTCATGCCATTGAGCTTGCCCGCGATCTGGTTCAGGAAAAGGCATTTACGCATATTATCGCTGTGGGCGGAGACGGCACTTTAAATGAAGTCGTGAATGGCATTTTTCAGCAAACACGCTATGAAACGGCTGATATCACTCTGGGAATGATTACAGTAGGAACCGGCAATGACTGGGGACGTATGTACGATTTCCCCATGAATTACGAAAAAGCCATCCAAATTTTGCAGCATGAAGACTGCTTTTTGCAGGATGTGGGCAAGGTAAAATACCGCTTCGACATCGAAGATAAGAGCCGCTATTTTATTAATATGGCAGGCATGGGCTATGATGCATTGGTGGCAAAAAAGACTAACTTGATGAAGTCCAAAGGGAAAGGAGGCCCGCTGTCCTATCTTTTTAATCTGGTTACCGGACTTTTTCAATACCAAAATACGCACTTACACATTAAAATAGACGACAAAGAAGTGTTAAACGACAAGGTCTTTACGCTGAGCATCGGAATATGCAAATACAACGGCGGCGGTATGATGCAATTACCCAACGCCATCCCTGATGACGGACTTTTTGATATGACGGTGATCAAAAAAACGAGTAAGTTTACCGTAATTAAAAATATTAAAAACCTTTACGATGGCTCATTTATCAATTTGCCTGAGGTTGAAACTTATACAGGGAAAAAAATCTCTGTTACTTCGCTTCCACCCCACTCTATTTTTATAGAGACGGATGGTGAATCAATCGGAAACTCGCCTTTAGACTTTGAAATTGTGCCAAAAGCCGTAAAGTTAATCGTTCATAAAAAAGCGCTTAAAAAACTTAATAACAAACCTTTAAGATAAAACATATTATGAAAAAAGTAATTCACACACCCAATGCACCTGCCGCCCTTGGCCCTTATAGCCAGGCTATTGAAGCCAATGGAATGGTTTTTATTTCAGGACAAGTACCGATTGATCCGGCCACCGGAAAAGTTGTTGAAGGCGATATTACCGCCCAAACCACGCAGGTGATGAAAAATCTGGAAGCCATATTAACAGCTGCCGGTTGCGATTTTAGTCATGTTGTAAAATCAACTTGTTTGCTTAGCGATATGGGCAATTTTGCCGCTATGAATGCGGTTTATGGTGAGCGTTTCAAAGAAAATCCACCGGCCAGAGCTGCTTTTGCTGTGAAAACGTTGCCGCTCAATGTGATGGTGGAGATAGAAATGATTGTTGTAAAATCCTAATCAGGGTCAGAAAGTAAACTCCTATTTTCAGGCTTTGATAAGAAAAGGTCAAAGACAAGGCTTTTGAAGTTTTTGAAAATAAGGAGTTT
>CAZOEV010000614.1:0-2269 GCA_964578915.1 uncultured Lentimicrobiaceae bacterium | reverse complement strand
ATTATATTTCAAAACCATTACAAAAAGATGAGCTTTTTGGGAAGCTTGAAAAATATTTTAACCAATAATTAGCACATGCTTGTAATGATAAATTAATTAAAAAAACAATTAACTTTACACCACTTGCTGAAAGCGCAAACTATGGATTTGCGTGAGAAAAATAATTTGATTCCATGCCTTTAATAATTGCTAAAGAAATGCTAATTGAGTCATGAATACATTAATAAAAACTGAACCATCAGAAAGTTATCTACAATATCTCTTAGAAGGGAATCGACGCGAATGTTCATCTATCGTAAAAGAATATTTGGCAGACAAACACAGTTTCAATGAACTTTATGAAAAGGTACTTAAAGTTGCATTGTATGAAGTTGGTCGATTATGGGAACAGAATAAAATTACTGTAGCAGCAGAGCATATGGCTACCGCCATAACGGAAGGAATATTAAACGAATTGTATCCCGAAATTATTCCTAAAAAATATAATGGTAAAAAAGTTGTACTGGCATGTGTTGATAAAGAAGAACATCAGGTAGGTATAAAAATGGTTGCTGACGTTTTTGAATTGAATGAATGGGAAAGCTTTTATCTAGGAACCGGATTTCCCACCAATGAATTAATAAAATTTGTTGCTGAAGTTAAACCTCACGTTATTGCCATTTCACTAAGTGTATATTTTAATTTTGGAAATTTGAAAAGAATGCTTGCAGATTTGAATAGCATTTACCCTAAGCTGCCTATAATAGTTGGTGGACAAGCTTTATTGCATATTTCGACAAATCCACTGGACGAATTTCCGCAGGTAAGCTATTTGACAGATTTAAAACAACTTGTAGATTATATTGTAAAATTTAAATGAAAAAAAATGGAAAAAGAAAACTTATTAAAATCGGCTAAACAGTTAAATCAGCCTTCTGTTGAATCAATCAGTGAATTTTCTCAAAAATTAAACATGCTGGTTGAAAACATGAATAATTACATGTTAAAACGACCTGACATAAACGAATTAGTTGGAGAAGGAAACCTCGAAATGATGAAAGATAATCATTCAAATCATGCACGGTTTATGGAGTCAGTATTTATTAATTATGACCCCGAAGTGTTGCTTGATACCGTTTTGTGGGTTTTTAGAGCTTATCGTTCTCGCAATTTCAGCTCAATATACTGGGCTGCTCAACTTAATGGCTGGATAAATATTTACAAAACTGAATTTAGCGAAAAAACCTATAATGAAATTATACCGTTTTATAAATGGATGCAAGTAAATATCCCTGTTTTTAATACATTGGCAGAGCAAAAAATTGATGCTCCACTTTCCTCTCATTAATGAAATAGTGTAGTAAATGGATGAGCAATTTGTAAAAATATGGAGTGATACTATTCAGCAATTAAAACTGGAATCCCAAAATAGTGCTTTGGCCTGGTTTGATATTAATGGAAAACTTCTGTTTGCCAATAAAAGTATGTGCGCATTTCTAGCTACAACCGTTGAGGAACTTCAACCGGGTAATTTTTTGGTAAATCCTGATTTTGACAAATTAAAACAACTTTCTACAATTGATAATAAACTCATATTTGATGGTTTGTTAACCATTGGAAATTACGCAAACAGTAGTTTTGTACTAAAATCTAAAGTGTTTCGGGACAACGAGATGTTCTTCATTTATGCAGAGGCTGACGTAATTAATCTTTTTGAAGACAATAAGAAAATGAGCCACCTTAATCAAGAGGTGAATAATCTTCAGAGACAGCTGATAAAAGAAAAGTTAAAATTAGAACGTACGTTGGAAGCATTGAGAGAAACACAGCAAATGCTTATTCATTCAGAAAAAATGAATGCCATGGGGAAATTGGTAGCTGGTGTGGCGCACGAGTTAAATAATCCGATTGCGTTTGTTTACGGTAATCTTTTTTCATTAGACACGTGCTTCAGCGACTATATGAACTCCTTTCAGGAGGTAGAGGACAAAATCAGAAATGGAATACATGATAATTTAATTCCTTCAATTGATGAAATAAAGAAAAAGTATGAATTAGATTTCTTGAATGAAGATATACCGGATATTTTAAAGGAAACTAAAACAGGGATTGAAAGGGTAAAAATAATTGTGGAAGATTTACGCAAATTTTCCCGGCTTGATGAATCAGAAATAAAAAACGTTGATTTAGTCGATAATATTAATTCAACCATTTCAATTGTAAAATCGCAACTTTTAGGCAAAAACATAAATTTCACCTTCGATTCGCCCGATAAACTTTCTTTTGAATG
>CAZOEV010000613.1:0-2269 GCA_964578915.1 uncultured Lentimicrobiaceae bacterium | reverse complement strand
CGAGTCTCAGGTAGCCGGCAATGGCTTTGCGTGCTTCGTCACTCAGTTTTCCGGCTTTCATCATCATGCTTTTTCCGGCTTTCATCAGGCGTGTGTGCACGTGCATACCGCTGCCGGCTTTGCCTACCGTAATTTTCGGCGCAAAAGTTATGGTGAGTCCGTAGCGGTAAGCCAGCTTGCGCATAATCCACTTGGCAATCACAAGTTGGTCGGCAGCATCTTCTACATTGGTGGGCAAAAACTCCAATTCATTTTGCTCGTAATTGAGACCGTTGAGCGAGAAATTGCCTACTTCTGAATGGCCGTATTTTACCAGTCCGCCGCTTTGTGCGATTAGGCGCATGGCTTCGCGCCGGAAATCTCCGGATTTATTGAAAGGCGACGATTCATGGTAGCCTTTTTGATCTACTGCCGGATAAAGTGCCTCTTCCTGATCAATAACATAATATTCCAGCTCTCCCATGGTTTCAAACTCCAGGCCGGTAGCGTCTTTTAGCGCGCGGTGAGCTTTTTTTAAGATAAACTCTGGTGAGCTTTCGTAAGGCTTTCCAAAGCGGTCGTAAAAAGAACAAAGCAAATCAAGCGTAGGCACTTCAGTAAATGGATTTACAAAAGCAGTTTTGTATTTTGGGATCACATATAGATCGCTGGAACCTGCTTCAATAAACGGAAACAGGCTACTTCCGTCAACGCGCTCGCCAGCCGAAAGCAGGCTTTCGAGGTGGTCGCGACTGTTGATGATAAAGTTGAGCGTTTTCAGTCGGCCATCCCAGGCAGCATACCTGAAATTGATCATTTCTATATCATTGTCTTCAACAAATCGGATCAAATCTGCCCGGGTAAAAGCGGCAGCGGGCTTATTTAAATATTGAACCAACGGGTTAGGATTCATCGCGGTTAATTCATTCATAATAGGTTAATCTACATTTTAGTAAAAGACTACAAACATAGTAAAAACGGGAATATTGGCATAAAAAGCCTAAGTATTTCAAGGCTATTTATAGAGATTTCAAATAGCGCCATCAAAACCTACTGGATTCAGCTAAAAATTAGTGGAAATATATCCATTAGAACAATTTTTACTACTTTTACGCCCCACGTAATCAGGCTGAAATCAAGAGGATGCCTGAAAACTAAACAAATGGTTCATCTAAAAACCAATTTTCGACCATGAAACATATTTTACTTTTTTCTTTTTTGACGCTTTTTATTTCACTGCAAGCGCAGCCCCCACAGTATTCAAAAGTACGTGTTGATTTGAACGGTCAAACGCTCTCAGCCATTGCCTCCCTTGGCATTGCAGTAGATAACGCACAAACTAAAGCTGGCCTATTTGCTGAGTTGCAACTCAATGAAAACGAACTTTCTTTGCTTGAAGCAGCGGGTTATAATTGCGAAGTTTTGGAAGCAGATATGGCAGCTTTCTATCAGCAACGCTATGCCCAATCGCTTGATGAGAGAATGATTTTGGATCCTTCTGATGAATTTCCTGTGCCTGAAAACTGGGAGCTGGGAAGTATGGGCGGCTTTTATACCTACCAACAAGTGCTTGATAAGCTTGATTTTATGGCCGAGCAATGGCCTGATTTGATTACGGTTCGCGCGCCCATTAACGAAGATTTGCTGTCGCATAACGGCAATCCCATCTGGTGGATAAAAATTAGCGACAATCCTAACGAACAGGAAGAAGAGCCACAAGTGCTTTATACGGGTATTCACCATGCCCGCGAAGGTGTTGGCGTGCAACAGATGATATATTTTATGCTGCATCTGCTCGAAAATTATGAGACAAGTGACGAAATTCAAACCTTAGTCAACAGCCGTGAGTTGTATTTTGTACCAATTATCAATCCTGATGGCTATCTGTATAATGAGCAAACCAATCCCAATGGTGGCGGCAACTGGCGCAAAAACCGGCGTGATAATGGCGGCTCGTTTGGCGTTGATATTAACCGAAATTATGGTTATAAATGGGGATTAGACGATAACGGTTCATCACCCAGCCCAAGCAGCGAAACCTACCGCGGCCCATCGGCTTTTAGTGAGCCAGAAACCCAAAATATCAAGCAGTTTATTGAGGAACATAACTTTAAAATTGCGCTTAATTACCACTCTTATTCCAACCTGTTACTCTATCCTTGGGGCTATCAAACTGCTCCTTGTCCGGATGATGCTATTTTTAGCGTCCATGCCGAAATGATGACACGCGACAATAACTACGTTTACGGCGCTGGCAGCTCCACAATTTATCCTACCAATGGGGGATCAG
>CAZOEV010000612.1:1914-2291 GCA_964578915.1 uncultured Lentimicrobiaceae bacterium | reverse complement strand
TCACGGCCATATACAAACGGCTGTTTTCTCCTGGATTTCTGGCTGGCCACATCCAGTTGGCACTCAGTGAAACGCCACCAAGTCCGCCTTCCAGCGGTGCCCAAATCAGGTTTGTAAGTGCTTCGGCCACAGCAAGCCGCGAGCCTTTGCGGCTGTCGATAAGTCCGGCAATGGGCGCATGTCCAATAGCTGTTGCCACGCCTTTTACGCCAGTATAATCAAGGGCGCTTATCCCTAAATTATTGAGCGGTAGTTGTATAGCTCCTGCACATTGTTGCAGCGCTACTTTCCCGGTTACGGAACGATCCACCTTATTGGTGAGCCAGTCTTTACAGGCAACGGCTTCGAGTTGCAGCACATTATTCAAGTAAAGATGC
>CAZOEV010000612.1:0-1904 GCA_964578915.1 uncultured Lentimicrobiaceae bacterium | reverse complement strand
CGTATTGTATTCTAGATCCGTAAAACGATACGGTTTGTATTTGTCTTCTAAGACGGTTTTTGGCGCTTTACCAAAAAAATCTTCGAGCTGTAAGTCAATCGGGCAGCTATTTTCGTCGCGTTTAAACTGGAGCTGTTTGTTTCCGGTGGCTTCGCCTACAATATAAAATGGTGCGCGTTCGCGTTCAGCGGTAAGCTTCAGTAATTCTATTTTTGCAGGATCGATGAGCAGTCCCATACGTTCCTGCGATTCGTTGCCAATAATTTCTTTGTCAGAAAGCGTAGGATCGCCAAGCGGCAGTTTGCCGATATTAATGAGTCCGCCGCTGTCTTCCACCAATTCTGAAAGGCTGTTTAAATGACCGCCTGCGCCATGATCGTGAATTGATCTGATTGGGTTTACCGGACTTTCTGCCATTGCTCGAATTACATTGGCAACACGTTTCTGCATTTCGGGATTGGCGCGTTGCACGGCATTCAGCTCGATGGAATTGCTAAATTCGCCAGTATCAACACTCGAAACAGCACCGCCGCCCATTCCGATGCGGTAATTATCGCCGCCTAAAACCACAATCAAATCGCCGGGCTTGGGCAGGTCTTTCAGGCTATCATCTTTGCGGGCAAAACCGATTCCGCCCGC
This sequence comes from uncultured Lentimicrobiaceae bacterium, assembly GCA_964578915.1. Classification (GTDB taxonomy): domain Bacteria; phylum Bacteroidota; class Bacteroidia; order Bacteroidales; family F082; genus UBA5536. The sequence goes on along the minus strand of CAZOEV010000612.1, from coordinate 1,265 downwards.
AAGCATAATTACTTTATCGTAGCCAAAATGCTCTTGTTCATGGTGTTCAAAGGTGAGCAGGCTGCCGTTGATAAGTGGCTGCCCGAATTTATTACCAAAATCGGAGGCGCCGTTGGAGGCTTTGATCAAAATATCTGCCGGATTGTGATACAGCCAGTCGCGTTCGGGTTTTTGCTGTTCCCAGCTTCTGTTCTCTTCCGTACGCGGATAGGAAGTCATATAAACCGCTGTTCCGGCCAGCGGCATTGAGCCTTTTCCGCCGGCTAAACGGTCGCGAATTTCTCCTCCGCTTCCGGTCGAAGCGCCATTGAATGGTTCTACGGTGGTAGGGAAATTATGGGTTTCGGCTTTGAGTGAAATAACGGATTCAATGGGTGTGATTTCAAAAAAATCTGCCTGATGTTGGGTAGCAGGGGCAAACTGTTCAATCTGAGGTCCCAGCACAAAAGCCACATTGTCTTTGTAAGCAGATATAAGCCTGTCGGGTTGTTCTTTAGCCGTTTTTTTGATAAGTGCAAACAAAGTTTCCGGCATTTTTTTGCCGTCGATAATAAAAGTGCCATTAAATATCTTGTGGCGACAATGTTCGGAATTCACCTGCGCAAAGCCATAGACTTCGCTATCTGTAAGTTTGCGGCCAATTTTCTGGCTGATGTCATTCAAATATTCCAGCTCATCATCGCTCAGGGCGAGACTTTCTTTTTCGTTGTAAGCGGCAATATCTTCAATAATCACTACGGCTTCTGGCTTGTGCGCAATATAAAATAACAGCTGATCTAGGTTGTGGTACCTGAGTTGCAGCATGGAATCGAAATCGGTGTTTGTTTTATCAGTCCGTTGAAACGACTCAATTCTGTAAATGCCTGTAATACCCATATTTTGGGTTATTTCAACAGCATTGGTGCTCCAGGGCGTGATCATTTCTTTGCGTGGGCCGATAAAAAAACCTTTGATAGTTTTTTCGTGGATCTGCTTGGCGCCACCAAAAAGCCAGGAGAGTTTCTGAAGGTCTTCGGGATTGGGTTTGGTGTCGGATTCCAGTGCGAAAATGCGGTTTGGAGAAGGCTGGAAAAACAGTATCATGGGTATGTGTTTTGCGAAATAAACCTAAACGAAAAAGTGCTGCAAAGATAGAAAATGAAGTTAACGGCACGCAGTTTTGTCGTTAATAAAATAGGAATTAGCAAAGCGCGGGGCGTCTGTGTTTTACCACTTTATTTGGGCGGAAGGTCAGTAGATGAAATGCCAAAAGGTTCGTGTGAGCG
>CAZOEV010000611.1:0-2294 GCA_964578915.1 uncultured Lentimicrobiaceae bacterium | reverse complement strand
TTCGCGCTTGTAAATACCAATTCCGGAAAGCATATTGCCAATAACCATGGCAAACAAGCCAGGAATAAATCCAATATATAGCAGTTGTGGCGAAAACTTAGACCTTAAAGTTGAAGGCATCATCATGGTTGCGTCTTTCATCATTCCACTGATGTCGATGCCATATTTTTGCATCAGCAAGGTTACAACAATGCCGAGTGCTGAGCCAATTATGGAGCCGATTATTCCAATAATTATGGCCTCAAAAATCATCATTCTGTAAATATGTCCTTTTTCTTCGCCCAATGCCAGCCGGATACCAAATTCCTGATACCTGCGCAAACCACCGATTAATCCTGTGTTCCATAGCACAATAGACATTACCAATACAAAAATAATTACAAACATTGCCGACACTGAATCCACTAAATTAAGGTAAGTGCCCATGCTGTTTTGCTCGCCTAATGTTTTCATTATTGGCGCGAACTCATCCGTGTCATTCGCATACTTAGCATTGAAGTTTTCGCGCATTTCAATTACTTCATCCTGTATAAAAACCTCATCATTGCGAAACCCCAATATTTCGCCCACAGCATCTTCCATATTAAGTATTTGCTGCGCATCAGTAAAATCAATTATAACCGTGCCTTTGTCCATCACCATCACACCAAAGCGCAACGTTCCGCTAATCACAAAACTGGCAAAAGACATGCTCCCATACATGGTGCTTCCCATAAAAGTAAGCTCATCGCCTACTTTTGCACCCAGTTTTTCGGCAAATTCATAGCCAATAAGCACTTCGCCACTTTTTTGTGGAAGGCGGCCTTCAACGAGGGAATTTTTTAAGTTTAGCCTTTCTTTTTCGCCACTGGTTTTAGAAAACAACTCAATAGCCATTCCCATGGCGGAGCCTTGACCTTTTGATTGTTCGTTTTCGTCAGGAGCATCAATTATACCTCCAAAATTAATTCGGTTGACCCATGTGTATTTTGGAAAATCGCTATTCAATTCTTTGAGCAGCTCGTTATTGTCCATCAAGGCCAAATCGTTGGGCAACTGATCAACATTTTCGGCATAAGCCCGCGACATTACCTTTACATGACCGGTTTGAAAACGAGCGGTTTGGTCAATCATATCGCCTAGCATACCGCTCAAATAGCCGGTTAAAGCAATGGTTAGAAATACGCCGATGGCAACAACAGTTAAAGGAAGTACGCTTCTGTTTTTGTCGCGCAAAATGGCCTTAAAAATAAATCTTATCATGATAATTTTCCTTTCAATGCGTAAACGGGATTAAGTTTTGTGATTTTTCGCGCAGGCAAAAAGCTTACCAATGTGGCCGAAAAAACTAGCAATAGAAAAGTTCCGGCTATTAAAACCGAACCAAAAACGGGATAAATAATATCTGCGAATTGTATGCCCATTCCTTCGATGTTGCTACCGACATTTAGGCCTTGCGTTGCCGTATAATAAAACAAAGGCGCACCCAAAATAAGGCCGACAATTCCGCCAAAAACACTATACATTCCACCTTCTACCGTAAATATTTTCTGCACTTGTCGTCTGGTCATTCCCAAGGCAATATAGGTGCCGATTTCTCTTTGCCTTCGGAAAATAGAAAACACCTGCGTATCGAAAATTGCCAGCAATCCGATGGCTAAAAGCACAGAATAAATAATTACCGATGCAACACGTTCGGATTGAACCGCTGCATCAAAGTCTTGTAATAAAGTAGACAGCTGCTGAAATTCCCAACCACTAATTTCAGTAGGCTGGTATCCTTTTTCAGCAATAAAAAAGCTTACTTCATTGGTCAAACCAGTCATTTCCCATAGCTTATCCAAGCCAATCCATATTTGACCGTTGTCAACAGTAGCCACTTTTGACTTAAAAATAGCGGCTATAGTAATATTTGCAGCATCGTAAGTGCCATTCTTATCTCTCCATCTCAGCAATAACTCATCGCCTTCATTCATTTTCAAACTTTCGGCCATCCGATTACCGATTAACACAGGAAATTCAGCATCACTGTGAGCAAGCAATTCGATAGGAAGCTTTATCGCTTGCTGATCCGTTGATAATCCTTTTAACAAAATGGGATTCATGCGTCCATTTGGATAAACGCTTGCCTGCCAAACCAGTACAGGTGATAAATTGTCGGTTTTATCATCAGCTAAATTGCCGTGTCCATCATTTATTGAAAACACATCATACGGATTGTAATCTGCATTTAGCAATTGTCCGAAGCCAAATTCCCAATCCATGGCATCTTGGCGTCCCTGATCTTGCCAGCCATTTAAAAAGCCGTTGTAAAA
>CAZOEV010000610.1:0-2296 GCA_964578915.1 uncultured Lentimicrobiaceae bacterium | reverse complement strand
TCTATTCCTGGCAGCATCCGCAAAAAATTGAGCAATCCGGCAGTTACTACCCCACTCACGAAAAAAGTGCTGCCAAATTCCAAAAACTTATCCTTATTGTCTTCCAATAAAAACGCTGATTCAATACCCAAATCGTGAATTTCGCCCTGCTTGTCGATAGCCCAAAGTCCGCTGCTAATTTGCAATAAGTCTTCGTTATTTTCAGCCTCCCAAAGCGGCAGATTTATCAGCTCATATAAAAAGGCAGTCTTAGAAACGAGCGTATGCATATTTGCCGAGAGCGCTGCGCCGGTAGACAAAACCATACTTTCGGTAATAGCGGGAGAACCAAGGCTTTGTCGTGAAAGCGCACCATCTACCAAAGTAGTTTGTACGCCGAACTGCTCCATTGTTCCAAGTAGTTTTTTCAGCCAAAAAGTATCAGAGGGTCCAGCAATCATCACTTTTCCACCTGCTGTAACCTTCGCAGTTACAAGCCTTCCCATTGAAGTACGTTGTTTGCTGAGGTCAAGAATTTCTGCATCCAGCATTTTTGCACGGTAGTAAGCTTCGCTGGTTGCAAAAACATCGCCGGCTTTCAGATAAATTTCTGGTTTATGGGTAAGCGTTACCTGATCCATGCCTTCACCGTCGAGGCCAATAGAAGTGATGCCCAGCTTGTGTTGCGAATTGCCCAGCCGCCTTAGCACATAATTCAGGCATTCGGTTTTGCCCGTGTTTTTTTCCATCCCTACGATGGAAACACTTTTGTACTTTATTATTTCGTCAACAAAGGGCATACTGGGATTTCTTAGCATAACCTAAAACCACCTTTTCTGCCATGCAATCTTTATTGATCGCAGGCAGGAAAGACGTTTAGGAATAAATATAACAGCCGGTTCAGGAAAGGTGAACAGGGGCAACCTCTATTTTAATATGTCGTTTTTTGCGCGAAAGCCCATCAGGTTCCAGCGAAAGACGTTTTCCTGATAAAAGGTTGGAAACGCCTTCGTTTTGCAAGTCGGCACAATCTTTACAATGGCAATCACTTTTGTAATTATCAGGTTGTGAATAGGTTGTGATAACCCCTTCAAAGTTACGCAAGACCACTTTTTCAGGACTTTGTGAGATAAGATAGGTCGGCATCACCGGAATTTTCCCTCCGCCTCCGGGCGCATCTACAACAAAAGTAGGCACAGCATAACCAGAAGTGTGGCCGCGCAAACCTTCGATAATCTCGATCCCTTTTGAAACGGGTGCACGGAAGTGTTCCAGTCCCATCGAGAGGTCGCACTGATAAATATAATAAGGACGCACCCTGATTTTTACCAGGCCATGCACCAATCTCTTCATCACATTCACACAGTCGTTTACACCACGGAGCAAAACGCTTTGGTTACCCAAAGGAATACCAACATTAGCCATTTTGGCGCAAGCTTCGGTGGATTCCGGTGTAATTTCGTTGGGGTGATTAAAATGGGTGTTTACCCAGATTGGATGATATTTTTTGAGCATATTCACTAAATCATCAGTGATACGCTGCGGGCAAACTACCGGTACGCGGGTTCCAATGCGGATAATTTCAACATGAGGTATCGCTCTGATACGCTGAATGATAGACTCCAGCATTTTGTCGCTAACCATCAGTGCATCACCACCAGAAAGCAGTACGTCGCGAATTTGCGGTGTACGGGCGATATAGTCGATTCCGGCCTGAATTCTTTCGGAAGGTGAAGTATGGTCTGTTTGTCCAGCAAAACGTCTGCGCGTGCAATGGCGGCAATACATTGAACACATATCAGTAATCAGGAACAAAACCCTGTCTGGATAACGGTGTGTAAGGCCGGGAACTGGTGCGTCTTCGTCTTCGCTTAGGGGATCAAGCAAGTCAGCAGGGCTAATATGCGTTTCACTTCCCGAGGGAATAGCCTGTTTGCGCACAGGTTCGATCGGATCGTTCGGATCAATTAGTGTGAGGTAGTAAGGTGTGATAGCCATACGAAGGGTTTGAAGTGATTTTTTCACACCTTCCTCTTCTGCTGGTGTCAGCTCAATATACTTTTTAAGCTGATCTAAGGTTTCCACCCGATTTTTTACTTGCCACTTCCAGTCGTTCCATTGTTCATCGGTAATATCAGGATACATCCGATGTCTTCTTTCTGTTGCATTCATTTTTATACGCTTTTTGTTTATCAAACCCCTTCTCACCGCAATGGTAAAAAGGGGTTTTTGATATTTTTCTTTGTTTCAGTTAAGCATAAAGTTCAGTGAACACCTTCCTAAGCTTATCGCTTCGCGCAGCAGTTCGAGGGTAATT
>CAZOEV010000609.1:0-2296 GCA_964578915.1 uncultured Lentimicrobiaceae bacterium | reverse complement strand
AATGGAAAGACGACTCGCTGCATATTGTACCTAAACTATCGTATGTAAAACTTTTCAAACCCTGGAACTGGATTATTGGCACAGGAATATACATTGAAGATGTTCACAATGAAATGAAGGCACTCACGCGCCGAATGCTATGGATTTCAGTAATTATAACAAGTATTATTGCCCTGCTTTTGTTTTACATTATCAAACAAAGCTTGAATATTGAGCACCAAAGAATGGATGCGGAAGAAGAACTTCAACACGCCAAAGAGAAGTATTTAACTCTGGTTGAAGCTGCGACAGAGGGTTTGATTATGCTCATCGATGGCAAAATCAGTTTTGCCAATTCGATAATCTCAAAAATGATTGGTTTTTCGGCCAACGAACTAACCGGCTTGTCTTTCAACGATATTCTAAGTAAGAATAACAACCAGGATATTATTGACGCCCTTTCTGAAAACCATGTAAAACCTGGGAATTTTGAATTGAACCTCAATAAGAAGAATGGCGGATTTATTGAAGTCCTTCTTGTTTCATCAACAACCATGTTTTACGGCAAATCGGTAAATATTATCATCGTAAAAGATATCTCAACCGAAAAAACTGCCGGTTTCACTGTTGTGGATTATCAGCAATTGATCAATTCGCTTGATCTGGGATTTTTTAAAGCACGTATCGATGCAAAGGGAAAAATTATTTTCGCCAACGAAACAGCTATCAAAATATTGGGATTTAGCGATTTAGCTGAACTTACCGACGTCAATATTATCGATCTGATTTTGCAATCCAATGACCGCAAAAGCATTCGGTCAGCTATTAATGATGAAGGTTTTATAAAAAATAAAGTAATAAAAATTCGTAAAAACGACCATTCAATAGCCACAGTGGCTATCTCGCTCATTGCACTTGCCAACGAACCAAATGAAGGCCTGATTTGCGATGGTATTATTGAAGATATTAGCCGACAAGAACAAGAAAAAGACAAGCAAACCGATATTATTACGGCGCTTAAAGCCAATGAGTTTATGCTTGAACAAGCTGTGTCAGGTTTTTTATCACCGCTGTTTTCACTTCCTGACCATAGCCAATTGATGGATGTTCTCGACTTTTTGGATAGAAAAAAAACAGACTATGTTTTACTCTATAACAGCAACAAGGATTTTGTTGGCATAGTCACCGAGAAGGATATTCAACAACGGATTCTGCACCTGAAACTAAAGCTCGACAACCCGGCCTACCTCATTATGAGTTCTCCAATTGTTTTTGCAGATGAACAAATGAGTGTTTTTGAAGCCATTAATCTATGTGAAGAAAACAGTTGCAATCACTTACCGGTAAAAAACTCCGATGGTCAAATCATAGGCATATTACTTAAAGAAAAACTTAGCCATCAGTTCTTTCACTCGTTATCTTTCTTGCTTTCAAAAGTGAAAATTGCTGAAAGTAGTGATGAATTAAAATTGATCCACGATCAATTAATCAGATTTATTACTCCTCTAATTAAAAGCGAATTATCAGTAAAATACCTTACTAAAATTACTTCGCAATTTTTTGATGTGGCGCTTCATCGTATTGTGAAACTTTGCATAGAAGATTTAGGGCCAGCACCAGCTAGTTTTGCATTTATTTGTTTGGGAAGTGAAGGCAGAAAAGAAGAAACCCTGTTGACTGATCAGGATAATGCCATCATTTATGCTGATGTGTCCAAAGAAAAAGAGGAACTGACAAGCACCTATTTTATAAAGCTCGGAGAAGCTGTATGTGAAGCTCTTGATAAAACAGGATACAGCTTTTGCAAAGGAAATATCATGGCGATGAATCCAAAATGGTGTGTTTCGCTTTCGAATTGGAAAAAATATTTCGCAAACTGGATCGCCAGTCCTGAGCCGCAAAATCTTTTAGAAGCAATGACTTTCTTCGATTTCAGAAATGTGTTTGGTGATGAACAATTGTGCATAAGTCTCAGAAAAACAATTGACCACGCAATAAGTGAATATCCCACATTTTTATATCATCTGGCCTACAACACCTATTATACCAAGCCGCAGCAAATTACATCAACGCTATTAATGGCTGACAAATCAAATGAATACATTGATCTGAAAAGTGGCATTGCACCATTAACCATGCTAGCACGAACGTATGCCTTTAAGCACCAAATAAAGCAAACCAATACCCGTGAAAGGCTGCTGATAATCAAGGAAAGGCAAATTATAAAAGAACCGACAATTGATGAGATGCTTTTCACTTACGATTATCTCATGAAAATCCGTTTTACCAATCAGCTTTGGTTAAAGGAACAAAAATT
>CAZOEV010000608.1:888-2299 GCA_964578915.1 uncultured Lentimicrobiaceae bacterium | reverse complement strand
CACGGAATAATGAGAATGGGGGGTTTGTAACAACTATGTCAGCTTGTTTTAAAAGTTCAATACATTCCTTACTCCTAAAATCGCCATCTCCTTTTAGTTTTTTAATTCCAATTTCTTCTGGGTCTGGAACGTTATTTCCGTTTTTGTCTCCTGTATATTCCAAATAAATTGCTTGTTCAGAATCGTTTTGACTGAACAAGTCCATATTTTGATTTTTATAGCAAGTCGCAATTAGTTTTTTAAGTCCGAGTTTCTCAAAGTTGTAAGAGAAGAAATGGAAAAAATTACTAACTCGTGGGTCGTCACAGTTGCAATAAACTACTTTGTCCTTAAAATGCTTTTTGTAATACTTCAACTCTCTTTCAATGTCTGAAAGTTGGGTGTAGAACTCGTCCTTTTTATTGGATTTAGCCTGATTTAAATTTTTATTCTGGGCTTTATCTGTCATTTTCTCTGTTTCTTTTTTTCGAATTTTTAAAATTCACAATCTCGTTTATCTTCTGTAATGTCGGTTTTCTTAAATGGGGTACAACGTTGGCGGTATGTTTTTGTTGCCGATTTCGGAGCACTGTCCTGTCAAATTACACGAAACTTTATTAGATGTAGAAACGCTGAAACCCGCACTGACTCGGCAATAAAATATACCGCGTGTTACCCACCGTAATTCTTTCATCATTCGTTTCCTTTTAAAGAGCAGGCAAGGTCTTTCGGTTACTAACCTACTAAAACTTATCTGCATTTTTTATGTTTGCCTTTTTCAAGGACGGGATAATAGCCGGTTTAACAGTGGAAATCCATCCTTCCTTTTAAGCTGGGGGAGAACGAGGCGGAAGCCAATGTTGTTGTTGCTATTGTCGGGATTGTTGTTGTTGCGGTTCGCACTCCGGCAATTCTGCGCATTGTTGTTCCAGCTTCCGCCGCGGTTCACGCGGTTCGACCCTTTGGCTATTACCCAATTTCAAAGAACTCATTACATTTTTTTCGCATCCCGAATGTGTCAGCATGTTTCGCATAAGCAATTAATGGTAAAACATGTGATTGATATTCATGCTGACTCCATTCTTCTTCGTTTAATTTTTTGGTGTATTTAATCAACTTAGTTTTAAAGCGTTTACGGCTATTCTGGTTTAAAAGTATCTTTTGTGGAAATATCAAATAACCACAAAAAGGCAATCCTTTGTCGGTGGAGTTCAGGCAAAATGGTTTCAACTGCAATAGCAATTCTTCTGCTATAAACTTTTGAAAATCACTCCCTATTTGCAAAAGAAAATCTTTCTCGTTTGCCCAAATTACCATATCGTCCATGTAGCGAATGTATGCTGGGGCTTGCAATGTTTCTTTTATATAGTGGTCGGCAAGTGCCAGATAATGATTGGCAAAATACTGACTGGTTAGGTTGCCTATCGGTAAT
>CAZOEV010000608.1:0-878 GCA_964578915.1 uncultured Lentimicrobiaceae bacterium | reverse complement strand
TTTCCGTCGGAAGTATGGTAACTAACAATTATACTTGAAAAAACCTGCAACAATACATTATCTTTAAATCTGCGACTGAGCAATGTTTTTAGTACATCATGGTCAATAGAATCAAAATATTTGCGAACATCTAATTTCAAGAACCAACGGTATTTTTGCTGATATTTTTTTGCTTGTTCTATTCCCGCATATGTTCCTTTACCTAAGCGACTGGCATAACTTCCATCTATTTGGAACTTCTCGAAATTGGCATGGCAAGTATTCATTAAAGCATGATGCAGCACTCTTTGGTTAAAACTTGCAGCACAAATTTGACGCTCTTTCGGGTCATAAATAGTAAAATAATGGTAATTACCAACTGCTACTTTGCCTGATAGTAATTCATTGCGTAGTTGTAATAAATTTTTATCGAGGTTTTGTCTAAACTCAGCAACCTCAATTTTCCCATCCTTTGTTTTACGTGCCGTCCAAAAAGCTAAGCGTAAATTTTCAGGGTCGGCAATTTCTCCCATTAAATTATTCTCCCTTTTCATCCTTTTCAGTTTTTGCATTAAATAATTCAATAATCTGCTGACCGTATTTCTCCACTTTTTTATCGCCAATGCCTTTTATTGAAATTAGTTTTGTAGCTATTATTTCGGGTAGTTTAGCTATACCTGCCAATTCTTCATCGGTAAAAACAGCATAAGCAGGCACTGCATCGTTTGCAGCAATAGTTTTCCTGCATTCACGCAATTTCGAAAATGAGGCAAACTCTGCTTCACTCAATACCTGCTTATAGTCTGTCTTTTCTTTATTAGCTGTATTTTTTGATTGTTGAAAAACTCCTGTAATATATCTCACGCAAAAACACCAATACGCTCCTTTTTCGTTCTGAT
>CAZOEV010000607.1:0-2306 GCA_964578915.1 uncultured Lentimicrobiaceae bacterium | reverse complement strand
GGCTTTGGACCAACTTTGTTTTTTGGCGATGTAAAACAGTATCAGTATTATCCCCTCAACAATTATGAAAGCGAATGGAAGTTTGGCGGTTCGCTTATGTTGGAGTACCCAATAAGTCCTGTTTTTAGCATTCGCGGACAAGGACTATATTCCGAACTTGCCGGCACAAGGCGTGCGTGGAATAAGTATTTTAATTCTGAATTAATTGAATTTAATCTCAACACAGCCATCAACCTGAACAACCTTATTGGTGGTTTCAGACCAAATCGTTCTTGGAATATTAACCTAGTTGTTGGTGTAGGGTTGGTAAATTATAACACAACAGTTTACGAACTCGGCACGAATAAAGTGCTGGCCGAAAGAGGCTTTGGAAATGGCTCAGGCATTGGTGGCCGCACGCTAGAAGGATTGTTAATGGGCGGTATTGGCTTTGATTATCATTTCAATAAAAATTGGTCGGTACGTTTAGAAACAGCCAACCGCGCTTTAAATTCTGATTTGCTCGACAACCATGCCAACAGCTTCAAATATGATGTTTACAACCACACTTCCCTTGGCTTATCATATACCTTTAAAAGCTCTGGCCAAAACATAAAAATGGTTCCCGAATCAGAACCCGGTCTAATTCTTGTTGACCAAGAAGCAGAAGAATCAGCTTCCCCAGTTGAAGTAAAAAAGGAAAGTGGTTTCGATGGCTTTAATCGGGTGATTGATGTACTTGATATTGAACCCGAATCTGAGCCCGAAGCACAAGTAATTGTAGAAGAGGTGATTGTTAAAGAAGCGCCAGAACCTCAGCCAAATTACACAGGAACGGAATATCGCGTGCAAATACGGGCGCGTTATGGCCGTCAAATTTCCAAACAAGAATTAGCAAAAAGCTATAATTTGTCCACCGCAGATATTATGGAAAATACCTACAACGGCTATTATATTTATACAGTTGGTTCTTACAACACTTATGATCAGGCTGCCCAACGCAGAAATGTAATACGCTCATCAAATGGTGTGTATGATGCGTTTATAGTCGCATTCCGCAATGGCGTGAGGTTGAGCAAACTGCCTTAATGAATAAAAAAAATCAACGCAGGAAAAGTGAATAATCTTTGAAGCACAACAGATTATATATTTTCTTGCATTAGGAAAAAATTTTCTGTGTAACTTTGACTTTTCAAATTCAACACCAGAATCCAGCACACAAACATGAAAAAGAGCGATTTCGATTACGACGAGAAAACAGACGATCTACCTAACAAGATAATGGTCTGGGTTGTTATTGCATCTATGGTTGCCGCGGTTTACCTCAGTCAAATTTTGGTATAAAAATCATCACTTTGAGTCAGGGGGCGACTATGAGGCGAGGCTTTATAGTCGCGACCCGACTGCGCGAATGAGTCAGAGCGCGACAGTTTATCATCGCCTTATAGTCGCAGCCTGACTGGGTAAATAAATCGATGTGCGACTGTTAGCCGTCGCCATATAGTCGCAGCCTGACTCAATACTTTTACTGCTTTATCACCTTGATTATTTGTTGTTGCTTCCCATCAGTTATCTTCAGGAAATAAACGCCTTTCGCCAGTTTGGCAGCGATTTGCAGCTGATGTTCGCCCGCCTCAAAAGCATTAGCTGAAACAAATTCAACGATTCTTCCGCTCAAATCAGTCATTACAATTTGTAGCTTTTCTGACTGTTGTAAATTCAGCCCGATGTTCAACTGCTGATCAAAAGGATTGGGATAAACCTGGGCTTTAAGTTGTTTGGCTTCGTATATATTACTCACCAAGCTTTTTCTAATTTTAGCGGGTACCGTATAATCACCAATATCTGTAGCAATCTCAATATTTGCATACATATATTCGTTAGGATCCATCTGTAGAATTACATCTACAATAACCATTATTTCAACACTTTCATTCGGTGCAATCACAAAAGGCAATTCGGGTAGTTCATAAAAATTAAACCACCAAACATCATCATGTCCTATTTCTAAAATTGTAATCGGATTCGCTGTCTCGTTTTTAAGAATCAGAAAATCTTCATAATCATCAATATACATAAGCGTATCAGGCGTTATGGTCAATTCTGTAATTTGCTGTTCTTCAACCACAAACTGATGTGGATCAAAGGCGCCGGCATAAGGCTGCATCAGGCGACGGCCTGTTTCGTCTTTGGCAAAAACGTAATAGTCAACCGTATCTCCGCTTTCATATCCTTTAATATAGGCCACAAATTCATCTTCTTCTGCGCTTGCCGCGAAAGTTGCCGTTTGATAGGCAGTGCCATTGATGCTATAATAAACCAGCAAG
>CAZOEV010000606.1:0-2308 GCA_964578915.1 uncultured Lentimicrobiaceae bacterium | reverse complement strand
AAAAGAGTTCTTTTTCCAATAATTGCATTGGGGATGTTCGCCATCGCCGGATGCAACAATAACAAAACTGCAGATATGGACACTTCCAATCCATTTTTTACGGCGTATAACACGCCGTTTCAGGTGCCGGCTTTCGATCAGATCGAATACGCACATTATGTTCCGGCTTTTGAAGAGGGTATTCGTCAGCACAGCGAAGAAATTGCCGCCATTGTTGATAATGCCGAAGCTCCAAATTTTGAGAACACCATTTTGGCTTTCGATAAATCGGGCAAGGTGCTCACCCGCGTTAGCTATGTGTTTTACAACCTTAATGGAGCGAACACCAATGACGAAATGCAGGAAATAGCGCGTAAAATATCGCCGCTAACATCAAAACACAGCGACGATATTTCATTGAATCCCAAATTGTTTGAGCGGATTAAAGCAGTATATGACAATCGCATGGAGGCCGGATTGGATGATCAGCAAATTAGAGTAGTTGAAAAATACTACAAAGATTTTGAACGCCAAGGTGCAAATCTGGCTACTGAAGAGCAAAATAAGCTCCGTGATATTAATGGCGAATTGGCAATGCTTCAAATACAGTTTGGTGAGAACCAACTTGCTGAAGTCAACAAAAATTTCAAACTGGTAATTGACAATGAAGCTGACCTGGCTGGCTTATCAGAAGGCGATATTGTTGCTGCTGCCGAAACAGCAAAAACTACAGGAGATGATGGTAAATGGGTTTTTACACTTGCTAAACCAAGTTTGATCCCTTTCCTTCAGTATGCTGAAAATCGTGAACTACGCGAGAAAATTTACCGCGGATATTTTATGCGCGGAAACAATGACAACGCCAACGACAACAAACAAGTGGTGAAAGATATTGTCAGACTCAGGGCCGAAAAAGCCCAAATCTTAGGATTTGACAATTATGCTGCTTATGTGATTGATGAAAACATGGCTAAAACACCTGAAAATGTAAATAAATTCCTGATAGACCTGTTCGATGCCGCCCTTCCGGTTACCAAGAGCGATTTGGTAGAAATGCAGAAAATTGCCGATGCTGAAGGCGGAAACTTTAATTTGCAGTCGTGGGATTGGTGGTATTATGCTGAAAAACTGCGCAAAGAAAAATATGACCTTGATGAGAATGAGCTCAGGCCCTACTTGAAACTCGAGAATGTGCGCGATGGCATGTTTAGCGTAGCCAATAAATTGTATGGAATTACTTTTGACAAGGTCACTAATCTTCCAATTTACGAGAAAGATATAGAAACTTTTGAAGTAAAGGAGGCCGATGGTTCACATTTAGGCATTCTTTATCTTGATTATTTCCCACGTGCTGGCAAAAGCGGCGGAGCTTGGTGTACTGGATTCCAGTCAGCTGGTTGGGAAAATGGCAAAAAAGTTGATCCAATCGTTTCTATCGTTACCAACTTTACACCTCCTGCTGGAGACAAACCCGCGCTTTTGAGTTGGGATGAAACTACTACCCTATTCCATGAGTTTGGCCACGGTTTGCATGGTCTTTTCACCGAAGGAAAATATAGCCGCACCGCCGGTGAAGTTCCACGCGATTTTGTTGAATTACCTTCGCAGGTAATGGAAAATTGGGCTGGTGAGCCGGAAGTTTTGCGCATGTATGCTAAACATTATCAAACCGGTGAAGTTATTCCCGATGTTTTGATTGATAAATTGACCAACAGCAGCCATTTTAATCAAGGTTTTACCACCGTTGAATACATTGCTGCTTCAATCCTCGATCTGGATTACCATGAACTTGAAGCGCCTGCTGAGGTAAACGATATCAATGCTTTTGAAGCTGATGCCATGGCAAAAATTGGACTAATTCCTGAAATTATTCCACGCTACCGCAGCACCTACTTTTCACATATTTTTGATGGAGGATATGCTGCTGGATACTATGTATACCTGTGGGCTGCCGTACTCGATACCGATGCTTTTGATTATTTTAAACAATCGGGTGATATCTTTAATCCTGAAATTGCAGCAAAATTCCGCAAATATTGTCTGGCTGAAAATGGCAACGATGACGGTATGGTTCAGTACAAAAAATTCAGAGGACAAGATCCTTCAATGCAACCACTGCTTAAAAAACGAGGCCTGAATTAAGCCCTTACCATAGTAAAGTAGAACCTGAATAAGTTCTGCAAAATATAACCTGACAAGTCCTTTATTAGTGAAAACTAAGGGCGACTTGTCAGGTTTTTTTTTGCGTGAATATTTTAAAAATTCAGATATTCTGACCCATTATTGGGTAATTAGCTTGTTTACAGTTTTCGTTCGTTAAATATACTTG
>CAZOEV010000605.1:0-2310 GCA_964578915.1 uncultured Lentimicrobiaceae bacterium | reverse complement strand
AATTCCCGAAATCGTTTACTTTTTCGCTCGTGTACTAATTCCAAAAGGCATATAGGCCGGACAACTGCTCACTAAAGCTGTGGCAAGAGGAATAATGCCCAGCAAGCCCCACCAGCTTTCGTAAAACACACCAATGGCACCAATTACAATAGCCAATAGAATTCTGAAAACGCGATCGACGCTACCCATATTTTTTTTCATGTGAATTTGTTTTTGAATGAGGTGTAAAAGTAATGAAAGTTTTGATTAGTATAAATTACTCGGTTAGGTGATATTGTTTTTTTGATAGTGGGAGAGGAGCTTGCAGGGACGAAATGCGGTTTTTAAATTAGTGGATGGATATTTGGAGAAATCAATTGGCATGTTATAAATAGCAGATGGGAGTTTGGTGTAATGAATGTATTATTTCCTAGACAAAGTAGTTGAAAACTAGGCCGAGCGTGGGGACTGACTTTGATTTTTTTGTATTTCTTGCCTTTGTCAAGTGCTACAGCTATATTGAATTGGCGGTGTTGCGACAAAGAACTGCAGTTGAATTAGCCGCTGAACAGTTGGAAGTATGTTTGCGTCCCGCCGCACGAAGCAGCAGATCTATCCCACGTTTGAAAGTGAAACTTAAAGAAACCTAATCACCTGAAAAGTGGGGAGTAAAATATACTGTCTGTCAGCATTTTGTTGTTTATTGATTTTTATTGAAATTATTTGAATAAGCTAGGTGATTAAAATCTATAAGCTGCTTTTCTAAGTTCCTTTACATTTTTTATTGGAGTAGGAGGGTTTAACTCGTTTGCTAAGAACTTATAAATCTTCACTCTAATTTCGTTAGCAATTTTGGTATCTATTCTGTCAAATGAATGTCCGCCAGGAATTTCCTGGTAGATTTCGTATTCAAATTTCTTTCCATCTGCTTTTAAAGATTTAATTAAATGCTCAACTTCCAGCACATTCACATCATCATCGTTAGTATTGGTATGTATGAGCAATGGAGTATTTTGCATTTTGTGAGTATTCCAAGCTGGAGATCTCCTGCGATACGCTGCTAAGTTTTCTTGTGCTGTAGCTCCTATGTGATAGTCGGCTGAGTATAAATCTCTGTATCCATCATCTTGATAACCCATTCTGGCTATTAGGTCACTCACAGGCACTCCTGCAAAGGCTACTTGATAGTCATTTGGATGATCGAAGATATTCATCAGGCTAATCATTCCGCCATGACTCCATCCTATAATCCCTACTCTATTTTTATCAACTATATCATAGTTTTCTACCATGTGATTTCTTGCAGCATACACATCTTCATTTTCTAAACCACCATAATCTATATTCTCATAATATGACTTTCCATATCCTGTGCTCCCCCTATACTCCGGAGCTACAATAATATATCCCTGAGCAAGAAGCTCCCTGACAATATGCGCATAATAGGTTGTAAAATCGCCATGAACTCCTCCGTGAGGTAAAACTATAAGGGGATATTTTTTGGAATCATCAATGTTTTTTGGGATAAACACATAAGTATAAAACTTTAGTGGATTTCCATAACTCAAATTAGTTTCGCTCTTTATATTACTAGCCGGAGGACCTGGAATATATAATTTATCAATATATGCTACATCTTCTACTTTTTTATACCAAAGAATATCTTGATTCTGTTTATCGAGAACGTCTAATCTGTGGCGAAGATTCTCATTATCTTTTTGCAAACGCTCTACTTTTTCTAATAGAAGATTGTTGTTTTCTTGTGCTAAAGAGACGGAAGAAAACATCAATAAAAGGCAGAAGGTGGAAATGAATTTAAAGCTTTTCATAGTTTTAATTTTTAATTTTCAAAAGTAGGAAATTTGTGGTTTATTCCCACCGCTCGGTGCAGTCTTTGGCTACATCGGTTCCTATTAAAAAACGAAAACACTTTTGCGATTGGGCGCCTAAAGCGAACTACTTTTATAACTCGTTAAATAAAGTATAGTTAATTGTTGTTAGCATCTCTGCTGGCGTAATGAATGCATTATTTCTTGAACGTCCGATAGGACTTCGAAACGTCGGAATAGGATACGTGAATTAAGTAGTTAAAATGTTAAACCCCAAAGGTTTCCAACAACCTTTGGGGTTTTTAAAACAAAAAGAATGAAATTACTTGTGCTGGCGATTTACTTTTGCTAAAATTTGCCGATGCAAAGTTGCTGATTACATCCACGAAGTAAATACTTCGCGGAACAGACTTTTGAATGTCCGATAGAACCTCAAAAATATAACCCAATCCATCACCGGGTTGGGAGCGCAGGCCTTGGGCGAGCGGCGGGCGTGCGGAAA
>CAZOEV010000604.1:0-2323 GCA_964578915.1 uncultured Lentimicrobiaceae bacterium | reverse complement strand
GTTGGGGTAATAGGCTTCAACAGCTTTTCAATTCACGGTTTTCCAAAAATCTTCAATATAAGCTGGTCGACGATTGCGTTTGTCGATGTAATAAGCATGTTCCCACACATCGCAAGTAAGTAATGGTGATAATCCTTTGCGCATTGGGTTTCCGGCATTGCTTTCCTGAACAATGGAAAGCTTACCGGCCCTGTCGCTCACCAACCAAGCCCATCCCGCACCAAAAAGTGTGGCAGCGGCCTGACTAAATTGCTCTTTGAACTGCGTAAAGCTACCAAAATCGCGATCGATGGCTTCGGCCACCTTTCCAAAAGGCGCTCCACCACCTTCGGCACTCAGGCAGTTCCAGTAAAATGTGTGGTTCCATACCTGGGCACCATTATTGTAAATTCCACCCTCGGCCTCTTTGACAATAGTCTCAAGACTTGCATTCTCAAAGCGTGAACCTGGAACCAGTTCGTTCAGCTTGTTCACATAAGTTGCATGGTGTTTTCCGTAGTGAAAATTGATTGTTTCTTTGGAAATATAAGGTTCCAAAGCATCTTCTGCGTAAGGCAGAATGGGTAATTCAAATGCCATAATGTATTATTTTGGTTATAAATATGTTGCAAACGCAAATATAAGCAAAGGATTAGGCTTAAGCAAAAAAAATAGGTGAATATGGCTGGCTAATCGTCGGATATTTCGCTGAGTTTACGCCGATAAGTAGAAAACACATTGGCACGCGAAACATAGCCCAGGTAGCGCTCTTTGTGCACCACGGGCATATTGTACTTCCCGGACTCATGGAACTTACGAGCCACTTCTGACATAGGTTCACCTGGATCAATAATATATTCCGGCTTCACCATCAGGTTTTCAACAGTGGTATCATAAAGCTCCGTGTCGAACATAATATTGCGCACATCATCGAGTAAGATATGTCCATAGAATTTCTTTTCTTCGTCCACCACTGGAAAAATATTCCTTTTCGAGCTGGCAATGATGCGCACCAGATCACCTAAGCTAGTGCCAGGTTTCACCTCATTGAAATTGGTTTCTACCAAACGCCTCAAACTCATCATATTCAAAATGCTGCGGTCTTTATTGTGTGTGATTAGTTGTCCGCGCTTGGCAAGCTGATAGGTATATACAGAGTTGCTATTGAAAATTTTGACCGTAGCAAAAGCAATGGTAGAAACGATCATCAAAGGCACAAAGAGGGTGTAGCCATTGGTAATTTCGGCAATCAGGAAAATT
This sequence comes from uncultured Lentimicrobiaceae bacterium, assembly GCA_964578915.1. Classification (GTDB taxonomy): domain Bacteria; phylum Bacteroidota; class Bacteroidia; order Bacteroidales; family F082; genus UBA5536. Next base: position 1,084 of record CAZOEV010000604.1, on the reverse strand, counting down.
CCGGTAAGCGGTGCATGCAAAATTCCGGCTATCACTCCTGCCATTCCTACCAGGGCAAACTTACCTGCGTTGAGCGCACCAAGGCCGAGATAATTGGCAGATAGCGCAAAAAATAGTCCGGTAAAAGCACCGATAAACAATGCAGGCGCAAAAATACCTCCCACTCCGCCAGCACCAAAGGTAAAAGAGGTAGCAAAAGCTTTGATTAAAATCACCACAATAAAAAGCAGCAATACTACCCACCCCACATCCTTATAGGGAAAAAAGATGCTGTTATTATATAAATCGCTATAATCACCTTGCAAACTTTGGTTAATGGCTTCATAACCTTCACCATATAATATCGGGAAGAAAAAGATAAGCAGACCTAAAACAGAACTTCCAATAAAAAAACGCTTCCACATACTTTGAAAACGACTAAAAAATTGTTCTACAAGGATATAAACATTAGTAAAATAAGCCGACACCAATCCTGCAAGCACCCCAAGTGCGATATAATATACTGTGTTTGAAGGAATAAACGCTTCGTGCAACTCGATGGGATACATCACCGCCTGACCGAGCATAAAATACGAAGTAAGCACGGCTGTTAGCGTAGCAATAAGCAGTGGCACCAGCGATGCCGCAGTTAAATCAATCATCAGCACTTCGAGCGCGAACACAATACCAGCAATGGGCGACTGAAAAATAGCTGCCATAGCTGCTGCGCCTGAGAGACTGATCATCAGCGTGATCTGCTTGAAATTGAGCCGAAGCAGCTGTCCTATATTTGAACCAATAGCCGCTCCAGTAGAAACGGTGGGGCCTTCAAGCCCAACGGAACCACCAAAACCAACTGTGAAAGAACTTGTAATAATAGACGAAAAAATATTATGGGTTTTAATGATGCCATTTTTGCGTGAAATGGCAAAAAGCACGCCAGGAATTCCATGTCCAATATCCTGTCGCACGATATAGCGCATAAAAACGATTGCCAATAATATGCCAACCGCAGGATAAACAAAATAGAGATAATTCTCGTACTGACTAGTGAAACCACTAATAAGCATTTTCTGTATTAGGTGTGCTGTATTTTTGATGATAA
>CAZOEV010000603.1:0-2330 GCA_964578915.1 uncultured Lentimicrobiaceae bacterium | reverse complement strand
AATAGTAATTATTTTAAAAATCTACTTTATCCAAAAAGGTGCAGCGCACCGACACTTTCAAAAAAGAGTCAGGGGGCGACTTTTTTATTGTCGCCGGATTAGTCGCAACCTGACGGGGCAAAACCAAAAAAAAGGCCGCCCATAAAGGCAGCCTTTTTTTAATAAGATAAGATAATGACGTTTAGTCGATCATCAATTTTTTGGCTACAACATCGTTGCCAGCTTGTACTTTTACAAAGTAAATACCTGAATCAAAGCTGCTAACATCTAAACGCACTTGGTGCATTCCTGCATAGCTAAGGTTCATGCTATTAGTATAAACTACTTGTCCGAGCATATTTACCAAACTCAGTTCAACAACTGATGGCTTGTCGATATTAACAATTACATTGGCTGTGGTTGAGGCTGGATTAGGATTGATCTGGTCCACGCCAACAATATTTGCAGGTGCTTCGTTGATGCCTACTACAGTAACAACAGGAAGATGTACGATATTGTTATCAACTACAGCATGATCTTCGAAACGCTGATTGATACCAGGTGTGTTATCAGTCTGATAAATCAAATGTACATTGTCAGTTACATTTGCAGCAACAGATGGAAATACACACTCACTAAAGATATGGAATACATCACCAGTTAGGTCAGTATATTCGCTCCAGGTTTGACCGTAATCTTCTGAGAAACGCATCCAGATATGACGGTAGTTAAACTCTTCGGTATTAAATCCAAGTGTTAGCCCAGAATAGAAAGCATACAAAATCTGGTTATTGTTATCAAAAGCAAGCTGTGGCATTGAAGTGAGCGAGGCTTGATAAGTAGGTGTACCTATAATAGTATCACCAGCTTCATTATCCTGTACTTCTGCCAACAGATACATAGGATCCATTACCAGAGAAGGATTTAAAATATCATTTCCAACAGAAACACTATCCATAGCTGGCATGGTTTCATTCCAATAAAGCAATCCATTAGTATAAGGATAGTAGTTTGTTGAGGCGGCACCTGATCCGTCACCAGCAAGAATCATACGTCCAGCTGCAACGTGTACCTGACCTAAATCATCAATAACAATATTCTGATAGCTATCAAGACCACCATGATCTGGCATTACATAAGAGTTGTCAAATTTTGGGTCAGGCGAAGCATAATAAGTTAGTCGTTCCCAGGTATCACCACTGTTGGTCGATTTCAAAACAACGCCATCAGTCATAAAACCACCTGCAGCAAAAGCGATAGTTTCGCCATTGGCGGCTGCCCAGGCATATTCATCACCACCAAAACCAATAAATTCGTCTGCAGTAATACCATCAAGTATAACATTTTCAGGATCCCATGATTCACCACCATCAAATGAACGGCTATAAAGCAGGGCACCATCAAGGCCTTCATATATGCTTCCACCATTAGCTACAGAAGGTGCAATAGCAATTACATGAATAATGTCATTAAACTCACCTGAAGTGATCATACGAGGCCACAATAAATCTTCGTGACCGACAGGGCCCACAAGGTAGAAATTACTCCAATCACCAGTGCCTTTGCTTTCGCGGTGACTAAATAAAAGACCATCTGTACCACCTGTGTGTGCACATACGATTTCACCATTTTCGCCGTAAGGCTGATAACTTGGCCAGCCAACACGAACAGGTTCTATACGCTGTGCAGGTGCGGGACCCCAAGCTGCTCCGTCATAATAATTATACCCTGTGCCGCGTCCTGCAAAGTCTGGTTCAGCTTCACCCTTTGTCCAAACAGCACCCATTGTTCCATCTTCGTAAACATGAATACGACGCTGCATACTCGAGTTTGATTGCAAATCGTAGCGTGTGCCACCAATTACAATATCCGGCGCTTTGATGGTAGAAACAAAAGGATTTGTTTCGCCTTCATAAGTCATTGGATAATCCTTCATTGCCTGCTCTTTTACAGCAGTAATTTTGCTTAAACGTTCGCTTTGTTTTTGCAAAGCACTTTGCGCCATCAGGCCGCTTCCGGCAATTAACAACGCACCTAATGAGAGTAGAATTCTTTTCATCTGCTTAAAATTTAGTTAGTAAATATTCAAAAATAAAATCTCGTTCATGAGCCTACAAATATACAATTTTTCAAACAAGCACAAAAAAAACCGCTTTAGGAGGATTCAAAAATTCAAAAATTCAAAGATTCAATCGCGAAGCGTTTTAGATGCCGCTGCTGCGGTGGCAATCATAAAAAAACCGCCTCATATTAATGAAGCGGTTTTTTTAATATATAATTAATGCAAGTTTATTGCACAATCATTTTACGGGTAACTTTTGTTGTTCCGGCTTCTACGGTGTAGAAATAAA
>CAZOEV010000602.1:0-2331 GCA_964578915.1 uncultured Lentimicrobiaceae bacterium | reverse complement strand
CCTGTCTGATGGATCATTAGGAGGCAAAGGGCGCGGCTTGGCTTTTATCAATACTTTGATTCATAATTATGATTTTTCGCAACATGTGCCCGATATAAACATCCGCACGCCGAAAACTTCAGTAATTGGCACCGAAGAATTTCAGCAATTTCTCGAACGAAACAACTTGCACGAATTGGCCGTGCATGAGGAGAATTTTGAAGTCATCAAACAATCCTTCCTGGAGGGTAATCTTACTCCAACGCTAATAAAACGCCTTCGTATTTTGCTTAAGCTTATCGATAAACCCCTCGCAGTGCGTTCTTCCGGATTATTTGAGGACAGCCTTTCGCAGCCTTTCGCTGGCATTTTCGAGACTTATGTGCTCCCCAACAACCATGCAGATAGCGAGATCAGATTGAAACAGCTCTCCGATGCCATCAAATTGGTGTTTGCCTCGGTCTATTCTGATGTAGCCAGGGGATACGTTACCGCCATCAATTACAAGATCGAAGAAGAAAAAATGGCTGTAGTAATTCAGGAACTCGTTGGAAAACAATATGATGACTACTACTATCCGCATCTGAGTGGGGTGGCTCAATCCTACAATTATTATCCATTTGCGCACATGCAACCTGAGGAAGGCTTTGCCATTGCTGCCTTGGGTCTTGGAAAATATGTTGTTGAAGGCAACAAAGCATACCGTTTTTCTCCAAAATACCCTGGACTCGATATCAACTCACCAAAAGATCAATTTAAAAACTCACAGGTAAACTTTTTCGCTGTTGACCTAAAAAAAACCGAACCCAACCTGATGGAAGGTGACACCGCCGGATTGGCCAGCCTCGACATTAGTATAGCTGAAGAGCATGGCACCCTAAGACATTGCGCCTCAGTTTATAACCCTGACAACAACACCATTTATCCTGGTATCAGCAAACAGGGGCCACGCATTGTAAACCTTGCTAACATATTGAAATACAATTACACGCCGCTTGCAAAAACACTTGAAGTGGTATTGGATGTAGTGAAAGAAGCGCTCGGAACGGCCGTTGAAATTGAATTTGCACTCGATTTGACTCGCGACAGTGAGGGCCGTTGCTCGTTTTACCTGCTACAGATAAAACCTCTGATTGGCAGCGCCGACGATTATGTGGTTGACATGGACAGCATCAAGCAAGAGGACATTGTTTTATTCTCTGAGAAAGGGATGGGAAATGGTTTAGTACGTAATATTAAAGACGTAATATTTTTCGACAGAGAGGCATTTGACAAACGGTTTACTGAAGATATGGCTACTGAGATCAGTCAATTGAATGAACAAATGGTGCAAGAAAAGCGTCAATATATTCTCATCGGCCCAGGGCGATGGGGAACACGCGACAAATGGATTGGGGTGCCCGTAAATTGGCCTCAAATAAGTCAGGCAAAAGTAATTGTGGAAACCAGTTTTGAAGACTTCCCTTTGGATGCCTCCTCAGGATCGCACTTTTTTCACAATGTAACGTCGATGAATGTGGGTTATTTTACCATACAAACTGAAGTTTCAAAAAGTTTTATCAACTGGGATATTCTTGATTCGCAAACTGTTGTAACAAAAACACGCTTTTTCAAACATGTTCGCTTTGAAAAAGATCTTGCTGTGAAAATGGATGGTAAAAAACGCATCTCTGTCATAACCATCAATGGCAAAAACGCATAAGCTATCGCACACAGATGCGTTACAAAAAAAAATGCATTATGGAAGCCTGAGCACAAGGGATGTTTTTATCTCGAGGTCATCTTTAAAGGTGTCGTCTACGACTAGGTTTCTATGCTTATAGCTGCCTTCAAATTGTAGAGACAACTGATCTAACAGTTTTATTTTGAGCCTAATATCTGACGTAAACCGATAGTCGATAAAATTTTCCATAGCAGGCTGATAATAGTTAACAACGCCCAGATCAATATTCTCTGTTAGTGCCATAATAAGCGAAATATAACTGGTGGCGCGCAAATGACTTATATAAATTGTCTGCTCTTCAGAATACACTTCATTTTCATACATCAGGCCAATTCCGGCAAAAAGCTTGACATTTGCTTTTACCGCTTCTTTTTCTTTCAGCAATGTTATTAGATCAATTCGTAAGCCGCCCCCAAATAAAAAACGCGAGCGCAGATTTAGAAAACGATCCATTTCAAGCTGTGTAAAAAGCTCTCCAAACAAATAACTCTCCTTAAAATCTCGAATGGTTCTAAAGTGAACAAAGCCTTTATCCTTGGTTTTCTTATTGTTAGCCGTCTTAAAGTCGTATTCCAGCACGGCATAATAATCCTGAATGAGATTATTCCAGTCGAGACGAATAGCCTCAC
>CAZOEV010000601.1:0-2334 GCA_964578915.1 uncultured Lentimicrobiaceae bacterium | reverse complement strand
GCTGATATTTTCTGCTCTAGCTTAACTTTGTTCTTCTCAACAGACCCTCGCCACATGAAGGTGTATTTATTGGATGCCGATTCTATCTTTGTGCCATCAACATACTGAATATCAAGACTTACATAGTCCATTTCTTGTAGCAAACGAACCACCTCACTAAAAAGAAATTGTATTTCTGCTTTTAATCGATGTCCTCTGAAAAAATTGATGGTTCTAAAATCTGGCACAGAATCACCTGATATCCACATAAAATGAATATTCTCTTTCAATGCTTTTTCTATTTTTCTACAAGAATAAACATTGCTTAAATAGCTGTAAAACAATACTTTTACCATCATTCTTGGATGATAACTACTTGTGCCCCCTCCTTTATATTGTTTAAAAATAGAACTCAAATCCAATTGATCAACGACTTGATCAACTAACCGATCTGGATGATTTTTGGGAATTCTATCAGAAATATTTTCTGGGAAAAGAACAACTTGATTGTTTGATAATTCTTTAAAAGTTACTTTTGCCATTGGTCTTTTATTTCACCACTAAAGTACTAAATTTGAGTGAATTGACCAAATAAAAAAGAGGCTGTCTTACTTTTTAGACAGTTTCATTATAGCAACGGGTAGAATCTTGGGTTTTAGCCCTGACTATTATGCCTGTTATGTCAGCAACGGTTCTTATTCATAATGTTATATGATTATCATTCCTCCTTTAATAATTCTCCCCTATCTTACCAAAGTTCCTTACTTTTGCTCAACAAGAATTTTCGTGTGCCAAAAACTGAAATTGATTCGATAAAGATGCGGTTTGGACTGCTTTGCAACAGCCTCGTGCTGGAACGCTGGCAAGCCGAAACCATTCGCTTATTGCGCGAAAATGGCGTTGAACTTTCGCTAATTGTGCTTAAAGATGAACCGCCGCAAAGCAAAGCGGGCTTTGGCCAGTGGCTTAGCTCCTACCCTTTTCATCATTTGCTTTTCAGGCTTTGGAACAGGTTTTTATTTCGACCCAAAAGTAAGGTGGCTGTAGATATTTCCGCCGGAGCGAAAAGCATCGAAAAACTACTTTGTCGTACCACCAATAAAGGTGTTTCGACTATTTTCAACGATCAGGATATTGCCCTGATAAAATCCAAAAAGCTGGATTTTCTGCTGCGCTTTGGCTTCAATATAATCCGTGGCGACATACTACAAGCGGCCAAATACGGCGTGTGGTCGTTTCACCATGACGATGAAAGGCTGGTTCGCGGAGGGCCTCCTGGTTTTTGGGAATTTATGCACAGGCATGAATACAACGGCGTGATTTTGCAGCAGTTGACTGAGAAGCTGGACAAAGGCCTCATCCTGAAAAGGCATTTCTATAAAGTAATTTCGCATGCTTATGCCGCCCACCTGGATCAGCTTTATTTTGAGAGTTGTCAAATGCCACTGCAACATTGTCGGGAACTGGCTACCAATGCGGATTTCAATACCGAAGTATCGCAGTCCACAGCGCCTATCAAGCATCCACCGGGTAATCTACTGATGTTGAATTATCTATGGAAATCTCTTAGCCGTCGGATTGGCTTTCATCTACATGATCTTTTCCGGCAAGAGGACTGGAATATTGGTTTGATAAATGCACCTTTGCAAGCCGTGATTGTCAGTCCGGAAGCCCATCTCGCGCAGGCGAAATGGTTCAAAAAACCCAACAAAACTTCTTACCTCGCCGATCCGTTTATTATTGAATTTAAGGGCGAAAACTATTTGTTTTACGAGCTTTACGACTACCGCAAAGGCAAGGCTGTGCTGGCTTGCAGGCTCGAATCAGAAGATTTTGATCAACAGCATATTGTACTGGAAGAGCCGCATCATCTGTCGTTTCCGTTCGTTTTTGAGCATGAAGGCGAACTATATTGTCTGCCGGAAAGCTACAGCGCCAACAAACTGAGTTTGTATCGCTTTGATACGCAAAATCGGCAGTTAATTTGGATGCAAGACCTCCTATGCGATTTACCTATCATTGACCCAGTTTTGCAACCCCATGAAGGCCGTTGGTATTTGTTTTTTACACTAAAAAACTTACCCAGCGTGCATCTTTATATATATCATGCAGACAGTCCGTTTGGGCCATTTATTCCTCACGCTAACAATCCCGTGAAATCCGATATCCGTGCATCGCGCCCGGCAGGAGCTTTTATATCACTCAACAACAAGTTCTTACGACCGGCACAAGATTGCAGTCTGCATTATGGCCGAGCTGTTGAGCTGCTTGAAATCGAAAAGCTAAGTCCGCAACATTTTGAGGAAAAGCCCGTTAAACGCTTGATGCCACAACCAACTTTCGTCTATAATAAAG
>CAZOEV010000600.1:0-2339 GCA_964578915.1 uncultured Lentimicrobiaceae bacterium | reverse complement strand
ATATTTTATAATTTTCACCATCGGTGAGCACAAACACAGAAAGCTCCATCCCATTCAAAAACTGCTCTATCACCACCCTGGTTGAGGCATCGCCAAACTTGCCATCCAGCATATTTTGTAGCTCCTTTTCGGCATCCTCCAAATTATGCAAAATCACTACACCTTTTCCGGCTGCCAATCCATCGGCTTTTAGCACATAAGGAGCTGCTAAGCTACGCAAATACTCTATACCAATATCTATAGTTTCAGGCGTAACATCCACAGAAACAGCCGTTGGAATGCCGTTTTTACGCATAAAGGCCTTTGCGAAAGCTTTGCTGCCTTCCAGCCTAGCGCCGTGCTTGTCGGGACCAATAATAGCAACATCCTGTAAAATTTTATCTTCTCTAAAAAAATCCACAATACCTTCTACTAATGGCTGCTCAGGCCCTACAACCACCAGTTCAATTTGCTCTTCAACAACAATCTGTTTTATGGCTTTAAAGTCGGTAACATCGCAAGGCAGGTTTGCGCCAAGATGGGCTGTTCCGGCATTTCCAGAGATAAAAAACAGCTTACCGCATTGTTTGCTTTGTTTCAATTTCCAGCCGATGGCGTGCTCGCGACCGCCAGAACCTATAATTAGAATATTCATGGCATTAATTTTCAGTAGATTGATCAATTGTAGTCAAAATGCTTTCCCAAAGTTTTTGGGCAGCCTTGTCCCAGCTAAAAAGTTTGGCCCTTTTGAGGCCTTTTTCAATGAGTAGTTTTCTTTTCTCGCTATCGTTGGCCATTTCGTGCATGGCTTCAGCAATAGATTGTTCGCTAAACGGATCAACCAAAAGCGCTGCATCGCCTGACACTTCTGGCATTGACGTAACATTAGCCGTAATTACGGGTACGCCGCAGCGAAATGCTTCTACGATAGGAATTCCAAAGCCCTCAAAGTAAGAAACATAGGTGATGGCAAAGGCCGAAGCCGTAACTTTATGAAGCATTTCGGCATTGAGGCGACCACAAAAAATAACTTCCTGCTGATATTTCATACCTTCAAATGCTTCACGGATGGGCGTTGTCCACCACTTTTTTTCGCCCACCACCATTAGCTTGATTTTTTGGTCGCTCTCAGCACAAAACAGATCAAAAGCCTTAAATAATCTAACCAAATTTTTGCGTGGATGCAGCGAACCAACGAACAAAAAGTAATTGCTCCCGTTGGCATATTTTGCTTTTGTTTCTTCTATTTCAGAACCGGAAATAGGCATAAAACGTTCGTTTACACCATTATAAACAACGTCAATATCTTTGAGTGGAACACCATATTGTGATGCAATATCATTTTTGGAGAAAGTTGAAACGGTAGCAATACGGCTTGCCTTTTGTGCAAAGCGTGGAAAAAACCAACGGTAATATTTACGCACCAAGAAAGGCAAATCTTTGGGGAAATGTTCAAAGTTTAAATCGTGCATCACAGCCAAATCTGGCGTGCTGTTGAGCAGACTGAGGTAGCCATCCGGGGACAAAAATAAATCAGGTTTCAAGCGATTAAGCGCCCTGTTGACAGACCATTCGAACCAAATAATAAATAAAATTGGATGACGGGCAGGCGGCTGCAAAACCACTGGCGTAACGTTTTCAGCAAAAATAAATTCAGGATCAGGTTGCCGATCGAAGAAAAAATAAAAATTTACTTCGGGATGATTTCTTACGATTCGCTTAAGGTTTTCGTATGTAAACCAGCCGATTCCTTCGAGCTTATTTTTAATGAGTAAGCGTGTATTGACAGCAATTGTTAGAGCCATAAGCTATTTTTGACGAAATCTGTATTGATTATCTGCTAACTTTGCCGCAAATATCAGAATTTTAAATGAAGGCGCGGGTAAAAAAGATATTACAAAGGCTGTTGGGATTTGACAGGTATCTGTTCATATTTTCACTTTATGTGATTAATACGTTGAGATGGAATAAAAAAGAAGGCGATTTTTTGCACTTCCTAAATATGATTCCTGATAAAGGGATTATTTTGGATATTGGTGCCAATATTGGCATTATGTCGGTTTGGCTTGGCCGAAATCGGCCGCAGGCCAAAATCATCTCATTTGAACCTATGCCACACAATATCAAGGCTTTGCATAAAGTATTGAAGCACTACAAACTCCAAAATGTACATATAGTCGAAAAAGCATTGGGCAATTCTAACGGCGAAGTAGAAATGATTATGCCAGTGCTTGACGAAGTTAAAATGCAGGGATTGAGCCATGTAGTGCACGAAACCATTGCCGATTTTAATAGCGGCAACACCTTTATTACACCTATTATTAAGTTGGATGATTGCGAGCAGCTCAAAGCTGCCACCG
>CAZOEV010000599.1:0-2343 GCA_964578915.1 uncultured Lentimicrobiaceae bacterium | reverse complement strand
TATTAAAGCGATGCACGCCGCCGAAAAACCGATTGGTGCTATGTGTATTTCTCCTACCTTTGTCGTCAAAGTGTTGGGCGAGGTTGATGTAACGATTGGCACAGATCAAAACACGATTGAAGTGATCGAAAATATGGGTGGAGTGCATGTTCAAACTGAACACGGCGACGTTGTTTTGGATGCGTCAAATTCCTTGTTTACAACGCCTTGTTATATGTTGGACGCCACAATAAATGATATCTGGGATGGCGCTTACAATATCGTTGATGCGATAATGAAGAGTTTGAACAATAGCGATGAAGAATAAATAAAACGGAATGATCCAAAAGCTTTTTGGTATAAAATATCCTGTAATTCAGGCGGGCATGATCTGGTGCAGCGGATGGAAACTGGCCTCGGCGGTGAGCAATGCCGGTGGACTGGGATTAATCGGTGCCGGAAGCATGTATCCGCAAGTGCTTGAAGAGCATATTCTGAAATGTCAGGCCGCTACTAATAAGCCTTTAGGCGTAAACGTGCCCTTATTATATCCGCAAACGGATGAGCTTATCGACATCATTTTGCGCCTCAACGTGCCTATTGTTTTTACCTCGGCAGGAAATCCGGCCAAATATACCAGCCTACTAAAATCTGAAGGCAAAATTGTGGTGCATGTATTTGCCAATCAAAAGTTTGCCCAAAAAGCAGAACAAGCTGGCGCTGATGCCATTGTAGCCGAAGGCTTTGAAGCAGGAGGCCACAATGGATTGGAGGAAACGACTACTTTCACGCTGATTCCCTTGATCAAACAGTCGGTAAATATTCCAGTGATTGCTGCTGGCGGAATTGCCACTGGCCGGCAAATGTTGGCAGCTTTTGCGCTAGGCGCAGATGGTGTTCAGATTGGGTCGCGTTTTGCTGCCTCCGCAGAATCGTCTGCTCATGAAGCTTTTAAGCAGGCAATCGTTAATGCAGGCGATGGATCAACCGTGCTGAGCATGAAAAAATTAGTGCCAGTTCGTTTACTGAAAAACGCTTTTTATGAAAAAGTGAAAGCCGCTGAATTGGCTGGCGCTGATAAGGAGGTTCTGAAAGAAATTTTGGGCAGAGCCCGTGCAAAAAAAGGCATGTTTGAAGGCGATCTGGATGAAGGCGAACTGGAAATAGGACAAGTTGCTGCTTTAATCAATGAGATTAAATCAGCAGCAGAAATTATGAAAGAAATCCTAAAGGAATTTAATACCGTTAGGAACAATTTTTCGACTGAATTATACAATTTTTGATATTATTTTTTAAATATAGTACAGCATGAATTTTGAATTTACCGAAGAGCAGCTCATGATACAGCAAGCTGCCCGCGACTATGCACAACGCGAACTGATCAAAGACGTGATAGAGAGAGATAACAAAGCTATATTTCCAACAGAACACGTTAAAAATTTAGCCGATCTTGGATTTATGGGTATTATGGTTGATCCGAAATACGATGGAAGTGGTATGGATGTGATTTCTTATGTTCTTGCCATAGAAGAACTTAGCAAAGTTGATGGCTCGGCCAGTGTTATAGTTTCCGTCAATAATTCTTTAGTTTGCTTTGGCTTGGAAGCCTACGGATCAGAAGATATCAAGGAAAAATATCTCAAACCGTTAGCGCGTGGCGAAGTGTTGGGTGCTTTTTTGCTTTCGGAACCTGAAGCAGGCTCAGATGCTACAATGCAGCGCACCACAGCAGAAGACAAAGGCGATTATTATCTAGTAAACGGAACCAAAAACTGGATTACCAATGCCAACTGCGCTTCCACCTATATATTAATAGCGCAAACACATCCAGAGAAAAAACACAAAGGCATCAATGCTTTTGTTGTTGACAAAAACACACCTGGCATCACGCTTGGACCTCACGAAGATAAAATGGGAATGCGCAGTTCCGATACCCATTCGGTAATGTTTAATGATGTGAAAGTTCCTAAAGAAAACCGCATTGGTGAAGACGGTTTCGGCTTTAAATTTGCTATGAAAGTGCTCGAAGGCGGTCGTATAGGTATTGCTGCTCAGGCACTTGGATTAGCCTCCGGCGCTTTGGAAAGATCAACAGCCTATGCTAAAGAAAGAAAAGCTTTTGGAACAGAAATTGGCAACCATCAAGCGATAGCTTTTAAACTATCCGATATGGCTGTGAAAGTTGAAAACGCCCGCAACTTATGCTTGAAAGCTGCCTGGCTCAAAGATCAGGGCAAACCGTATGGCGTGGCAAGCGCTATGGCCAAACAATATGCCGCTGATATCGCGATGGAAGTTACCACAGAAGCTGTTCAAATTCATGGCGGATATGGCTACACCAAAGAATACCATGTGGAACGCATG
>CAZOEV010000598.1:0-2345 GCA_964578915.1 uncultured Lentimicrobiaceae bacterium | reverse complement strand
TGATTACAATGCTGGCTTTTGTTCTTGCTACTTTTAGTGTGCAGGCGCAAAATCGCGAAGTCGTTTATGAAGACGATTTTGAGAGCTATGATGTCGGCGCTTATTTAGCCGTGTCCAATCCTGATTGGTGGACAACTTGGTCAGACACTCCTGGAACAGATGAAGATGCTGTTATTTCAGACGAGCAAGCTCAGTCTGGTGTTAAGTCAGTTATGGTTTCCGGAATAAACGATAACGTTTTGAAACTTGGAAACAAAACAAATGGCGTTTATTGGGTTGATTTCGACTTTTTCGTTCCCGAAGGTTTTGGTGGCTATTATAACATTCAGCACTACGAAGCTCCTGGTATTGAGTGGGCTTTTGAGATCTATTTTAGAGCCGATGGAACCGGTTTTATGAATGGCGGTGGCGATAATGCTGCAGAATTTACCTATACCCAAGGTGCTTGGTTCAGTATTGAAAACTATATTGACTTGAACGCTGACTGGGCTCAGGTATTTTTTGATGGTGAATTGATTCACGAATGGCAATACAGTTTGCAAGCACAAGGTGAGCCTGGTTTGCTACAATTAGGCGGAGTTAACTTCTATGCAGGTGTTGAAACTGGTTCAACCGAAACACCATTGTATTATTTTGATAATGTTTCTTTTGAGGCAGATATTGAACAGGAATTATACTTCAATAATTTTGATGAATATGAAGTAGGTGATTATATTGCTGTTGTTGACCCTGATTGGTGGACTACCTGGTCAGAAACTCCTGGAACCACAGAAGATGCTTTCATCGTTGATGAGCAGTCGAGCAGTCCAAATAATTCTGTAAAAGTTGAAGGTATTAGTGACCTTGTTTTCAAGATGGGAAACAAAACTTCTGGAAAATTTGTAATTGCATTTGATTATTATGTTCCCAGTAGTTTTGGTGCGTATTACAACTTGCAGCACTACCAGGAGCCAGGCATTGAGTGGGCTTTTGAAGCTTATTTTGCTGTTGATGGCACAGGTAGAGTAAATGCTGGTGGTGATAATGCTGCAACCTTTACTTATACACCTGATACCTGGATTGACGTCGTTAATGTTGTTGACCTAGATGAAGATTTGGCTCAGGTTTATTTTGATGAAGTTTTAATTCACGAATGGCAGTTTAGTACTGGAGCACAGGGTGATATCGACGTTCTTCAATTAGGCGGAATCAATTTCTTTGCCGGTGCTGAAGATGGCGAAACACCTACTTATTACTTTGATAATGTAGAACTTGTTGCGCTTGTGCCTCCTGCACAAGATGCTTCTATCGACATCAACGATTCACAGATTGTAACAACAATTACTGAAGGCGAAACTGAAACCATCACACGTACACTTGGAAACACTGGCGAATCCATGTTGATTTATGATATCGTTACCACTTTCAACGAGCCTTCAAAAACTAATGCTAATTCTCCTTGGATTTCTACAACTCCTGTAGGAAAATCAGTTGGTGTTCCTGTTGAAGCACCTAACTATACCGGCGGCTCAGCAGCTCCTGCTAACCGCGATGCAACCCTTACTTATAGTGGCGAAAATGCCAGTGCTGTTGGTCTTACTGCAGCTAATACATGGACTGCAGCAGCTAAATTTACTGCTGATATGGTTTTGCCATACAACGGTATGTACCTCACAGCTGTTGATGTATTTATCAATGACCCAGCTGATGCACACAAAATTCAGATATATGATATGGGTTCAATCAACCTGCCTGGCCCTGGCGAATTGCTTTACGAGCAAGATTTCTTCCCAAGTATTGGTGAATGGTCAACTGTAGTGTTGACAAACCCAATTTATGTTGACGGCCGCGACCTTTGGGTAGGTTTTTGGATGGATCAGCCAGCCGGTATTTTCCCTGGCGGTGTTGATGCAGGTCCTGGAGATCCTAATGGCGACTGGATGAAAACTGGTCCAGGTTGGTCACATCTTAATGACAGTCCTGATTTTGACGTTAACTGGAATATCCGCGCACAGCTTACTGGCGAAGCCGGATCAATATGGTTGTCTGTTTCTCCTAATGCAGGAACAGTTGAAGCTGGTGAGTCTGATGAGATTACTATCGACTTGGATGCTAGCGGTCTTACTCCACAAACTATTTACAAAGGTAGAATGCACGTAAGAAGTAATGACCCTGCTAACCAGCAGATTAATATCAGTGTTTGGATCACTATTTTAACGGGTGTAAACGAGCAAGGCGAACAAACTTATGTTTCTGCTTATCCTAATCCTGCAAATGATGTATTGTTCCTGAAAGGCAATACCGAAATCACTTCTGTTATCCTGAGCAATAACCTCGGACAGGTGGTTTACGAAGGAACAATCGGA
>CAZOEV010000597.1:0-2347 GCA_964578915.1 uncultured Lentimicrobiaceae bacterium | reverse complement strand
AAAGCGATGTGCGCTGGAAAATATCATATTTCCATCAGTCACATTGGATGTGAAACACAGGAACTGTATTTGAATGTTTCGAGTGATACCACAATAAACGTGTTTTTAGACCATAATAGCCAGCTTTTGAACGAAGTGGCGATAGTAGGTCAAGGAGGAAAAGTTACAACCCAAGAAACTCAGTCGCTGAATTCAGAAAGTATTGCCCAAAATTCTGATAAGAATTTAGCAACAATGCTTGAAAATATTTCGGGCGTAAGTATCATTAAAAACGGCAGTGGAATTGCAAAACCAGTAGTTCACGGACTATACGGAAACAGACTTACTATTTTAAACAATGGAATTGCACAGAGCGGACAGCAATGGGGAGTAGACCATAGTCCTGAGATTGACCCTTTAGTTGCCAATAGAATTACTGTGATAAAAGGGGTCGGGGCATTGGAATATCAGGGGAGTTCTTTAGGAAGTGTTATACTGGTTGAGCCAAAAAAAATAGCCCGAGAACCACATCTGCATGGAGAAGGACGATACTTTTTTGAGTCTAACGGCTTGGGTAATGGTCTTAATCTTGAATTGCAACAATACCGTAAATTATTGGCTTGGCGAGTGGTTGGAACGCTAAAAAAAAGTGGTGATAACCGAACTTCAAAATACTTTCTACGAAATACGGGTAATCAAGAAGCCAACATAGCCTTGCAATTCGAGAAGTCATGGAATAAAAAGTGGTACAGCGATTTATACTTTAGCTCTTTTAATGCTGAGTTGGGCGTTTTACGAGGTTCGCATATTGGTAACCTTACTGATTTAGAAGAAGCTCTTGAGCGTGATGTTCCGTTTTTTACAGAAGATAACTTTTCCTATTCCATCAGTTCCCCTTACCAAAAGGTAAATCATCATTTGCTAAAGTTCCATACAAAATACAGCATAAGTGAGAAGCAGTGGTTTGATGTTACCTATGCTGGTCAATATAATTTGAGAAAAGAGTTTGATGTCCGAAGAAGCGGAAGGTCTGACATACCCGCTTTGAGTTTAAAGCAAGTTTCAAATTTTGTTGAAGTCAAATACCAAAACTACTTACCAAGAAATTGGGAATTTAAAAGTGGTGTTCAGATGAATAGGGTAGATAATGCCAATCTTCCAGAAACGGGCATATTGCCGCTAATTCCTGATTACATTTCGTATGAGTATGGGGTGTTTGGTTTAGTTTCCAAAAGTGTTGAGAAAACTACCATTGAGTTTGGAGGACGCTATGATTTTGAAAATAGAAATGTAGCTGCAATTTCTATAAGCGTTCCAAGAGAAATTATCAGATATGAAATTGAATATCATAATCTGAGTGCTATGGGTGGAGTTACACATGAGTTCGGTAAGGGTTGGAAAGCGACCTATAACATTGGTTATGCAGCAAGAAATCCAGAGGTGAATGAGCTTTACAGCAATGGGTTGCACCAAGGGGTTAGCGGAATTGAAGAAGGAGACCCAAATCTTGATAAGGAGATTTCAGTTAAAAATACCTTGTCTATAAAAGGCAATATGAAGAATAAGTTGTTTTTTGAAGGCTTATTTTATTATCAGAAAATTGACAATTACATTTTTCTTAATCCACAAGATGAAATTCGGTTAACTATTCGTGGAGCTTTTCCCGTATTCAAATACGAACAAACAGATGCCCGACTAATCGGATTTGATATAGCTGCAACTTATATGGCAACTGAGCGATTTAACATTACTGGCAAATACAGTTATCTAAATGGATATGACCTGACAAATAGCTTGCCTTTGGTCTATATGCCATCAAATAATCTTTATGCAGCGTTAAACTATCAGATTCCAAAATTTAAGAAATTCCAAAATTTGGAGGTTCAGATTAATAACAGGTTCGTCTTTGAACAAAAAAACCTGCTTCCTTCCCAAGATTTTGTAGCTCCACCCAATTCGTATTACTTGGTTGGTTTAAAGGTGTCAGCTGAAAAGCAATTAAATAAGCTCAGATTAAACATGTTTGTAAGAGCAGAAAACTTACTCAATGAAACATACCGTGACTATCTCAATCGTCAACGGTATTTTGCTGATGATTTGGGATTTAACTTGATAGTAGGTGTAAATATTTCATTTTAATAAATTACCTGATATGGAAAAAAATATTCATTTAGCGGAGCTTTTAAGAGAACGAAAATTAAAAGCTACATCTACTCGATTGGAGGTTCTGTCAGTAATTTCCGATTACAACAAAGCCATTCCATTTTCTGAAATTCAAAATGCACTTCATAATTTTGACCGTGTTACACTGTATCGCACAATTCATGCACTAATGGAAAATGGGATTATACATAAAGCATTGATAGAA
>CAZOEV010000596.1:0-2348 GCA_964578915.1 uncultured Lentimicrobiaceae bacterium | reverse complement strand
CATCATTTTTTGAGACAGCCAAACATTTTCATTTTACGTTCTACTAACCACTTCTTTTTGTTAATGAATACCAACGGCCTTAATAAATAAGAAAAAACCTCTTGGAAAGCCTGTAATAGCTATGTTTTATATACACAATTAGGCAAAATAATTTTTCAGTTCAGAATTCGAAATTGTTTCGGACTTACTCCTGCATTGCTTTTGAAAACCTTACTAAAATGTTGAGGATACTCAAACCCCAAACTAAACGCTATCTGACTGATAGGCTCTTCAGAATTCAATAGTCTATTTTTCGCGGTATCTACAATATGTAAATGAATGTGTTCTGTTATGCTTTTTCCAGTTTCTTTTTTTAGTAAATCACTAAGGTATTTTCCTGACATTTTTAAGTGTTCTCCGCAATCATCTACCGATGGTATTCCTTTTTCTAACGGTAAATCACTACCAAAATATGCGGTTAAATATTTTTCAAATAGTATAACATAATCCTTTTGGTGGGTTTTTCTTGTTATAAACTGACGGTCAAAATACCGTTGACTATATTTTAATAAGGATTCAATGTTATGGACGATTATTTCTTCCGTGTGTTGGTCAATATTTTGTTGCAATTCGTTTTCTATCTTTTCAATTATTTCGGCAAGTGCATCCTTTTCCTTGTCCGAAATATGCAAAGCCTCATTGATGTCATAATCAAAAAAAGTATATTGTTGAATAGTATCTGAAAGAGCATAAGGTCGAATTAAATCTGGATGAAAAAATATACTCCAACCACCTAAATCTGGTTCAATTTTGGTAGTTTTTGAGGTAATCTGTTTAGGACGCATAAAAACCAAACTACCTTCTTGATAATCGTATGATGCTCTGCCATATTTGAATGCCCCTTGAATATTTTCCTTTAAGGAAATGAAGTATAAGTGATTATTGAAGCGTATGTCATTCCCAAAATTTAGGTTCATATCCTTTGTATGTCTAACAACAGATATTAAGGGATGGGCAGGTTTTTTAATATCCAGTAAGCGGTGCATTTCACTAATGCTCTTTATGTCCAAAATATCGTTCATTATAAAAAATTCTGAATGTGTTCATAGTAAATTTGAGCTCTTTCTTTTGAGAAATAGTCTAAAATTATTAATGCTAGTCCAAAAACGGATAGCGCTACTCCAATAGCGTGAAAGGTAGGACTTTTAAAAAATGTAAATGCAAGAATGGTAAGCAGAAAACAAATAGCGCTAATTGCCAATGAAGTAGGGTACATAAACTGAAAATCTTCCACTCGTTTTTTTTCTTTTTCGATAAACGTTGAACTATCTGATTGATATTGATTTTGAAATTGGCTAATGCGCTGGTTGTTCGAATATATCATATAACTTCCTATTAAGCTAAAGAGTAGCCCGATAACCAATGAAGGTATTATTAATGCTTTAGCGTTTATAGTAGTTCCAAGTTTCCATAGCATTACAGTACAAAGCAAAATTAAAATCCCAAAAATAGTAACGAATACCCCTTCAAACATTTCTCCTTTTGCCCATTGCGTGCTGTATTCTATAAATTTTATTTGTTCTGTTTTCATAGTTAGGATTTTATAAATTTTAGCATCATATTATCTAAGGTTCTGTCAGATAACAATCTCCTAGACCATATCATTTGTTTAGCCGTTTTTCCAACCATATAAGCTGTTTTTGGTTTTTTACTTCGTACAATTTTAAGTACACAATCTGCAATTACAGATGGATGAGAAGAATATTTTGGATTACCATCTCTAGATTTTGACCAATCTGCAACTGATTTTGTCATTTTGCCATAAGCACCTTTACCAGAAGTTTCCATTAATTCATCTACATAACTGCCAATCAATCCTGTGCTTATTGCACCAGGACGAATGGCAACAACTTGTATTCCAAAAGGCTGTAATTCAACTCTTAGGCATCTGTTAAATCCTTTTACTGCATGTTTACTTGCAGCATACCAAGCGGTTATTGGGCCGTGCGTTTTGCCAGCAATAGAAGAATTATTTATTATTTTTCCTGCTTTGATTGTGCTGTTTTTTGGTACGTGTATGACATCTTTTTCAAAAGCATATGCAGACCATCGCTTAGTGTGTGATGCAAAAACTGCCGCCTCGCTTAGAAGTATTTTACCTCGTACTGAAAGGGTAATTGGAATATTTATTGCAATTGTTCTATTTTTAGTTGGAGAAATATCGTATTCTTGGTATGTATTATGGGCACTTGGGGTTTTGTCAGTTATTTCATTTTGCAATTGCAATGGGAAGTTATGGGGAAAAAGAATTAAGAGATATTTAGAGTATTGGATTAATTGGAGTTTGAGAAGTGGGTGTGATGGATTTT
>CAZOEV010000595.1:0-2354 GCA_964578915.1 uncultured Lentimicrobiaceae bacterium | reverse complement strand
AACCGGGTGTAGGTATGAACGCTGAAGGTGGATATGATTTTGAGACAACAGATGTTGACGTCGCTGTTAATATCGATGTGCTAAACAACGACATCGCAGGCTCAACAGCGATTGACTCTGGTTCAGTGAGTTTTATCGGTGGCACCGAGCCCAACGCATCAACTGTTGGTGTGTTTACCGTAAATGGCTCTACAGGAGAAGTAACTTTTACGCCTGCTAGCGGATATGCAGGCATTGCCACTATCGACTATCAGATTTGCGACGCGAGCAACTTATGCTCCATTGCAACGATTGAAGTTACTATTGTGGCTGGAACAGTAAACCTTTATCCAGCACTAGGTCCCGGAACACTAGCATTTGAAGACCTCTGGCCATATAAAGGCGACTATGACTTTAATGATTTGGTCCTCGACTATCAGTTTGAGATTATCACAACGACCACAAACCATGTAGAAAAAGTGATTGCCACCATGACCATTAAAGCATTTGGCGCTTCGTTTGAGAATGGATTTGGTTTTCAGCTGGCAGAAGTTATCGACGCTGATGATTTAAGTGTGAGCGGCTATAGCCTTACCGAAAGCTATATCACCCTAAACAGTAATGGGACAGAGGCCGGACAATCGAAACCCACTATAATTGTGTACGACAATAGCTATACCCAGATGGAGCATCCCGGAATGGGAATTGGTGTGAATACCGAGCCAAGCGCACCTTATGTGCAGCCTAAAACCTTTACCATCTCTATAGATTTCGCTCCGAACACATACACCTTAAATCAGCTTGATATCGCCAACTTCAATCCTTTCCTGATTGTGAACAAAGACAGAGACGTTGAGGTGCACCTGCCATATTATCCGCCTACCGACCTTGCCAATGCAAGTCTGTTAGGCACTGCCGAAGACGATAGCGATGCAGGCAGCGGAAAATATTATGTAACGGCAGCAAATTTGCCTTGGGCCATCAATATTTACGAAACCTTTGATTACCCCATTGAAAAGCAAGATATCGTGCGCGTTCACCTGAAATTCGCCGAATGGGCAACCAGCGGCGGGATTTTGTTCCCCAACTGGTATCAAAACCTGAGCGGATACCGCAATGATGCACTAATCTATACCGCACCTTAAGACATTCATTGGTTGAATAGTATAAGTTAAAAAAACCGCTCAAATTATTTGGGCGGTTTTTTTTTGTTATGCAATTTTAGGATATTGATTCCATAGAGGCGAATCACCCATAAAAATCGTCCATGTTATTTTCTAAAAAGAAAATACTACCTCATATATTGTTAACAATGAAGTTGTTTAATGGCATCGATTCAAAATTGACTAATCGTTGCTAAGCAGGATTTTCGCAGTTGAAACTTTATTTTTTATAACCCCACTGGCGCTGATTTGCCTGCACAGAGCCTGCCGAATTGAAATCAGCGCCACCAAATATCAATCTTTCCTTTCTATACAAATCAACTTCTTACTTGAAAATAATGCCACAAGATTAGATTTTCTTGGCAGCCAAATATAAAAAATTAACTACAAAACGAATAAAGACTTTTGAACGTCCAGCAGGCCTTCAAAACGTCGAATAATAGAATAAAAAAAATCCCACTGATATTTTAACCAATGGGATTTTCGGACAGCTGCCCGCTATGCGATAAACAAACGATTTAGCGTTTGTTTCTTTTAGGTTTTCGGCTTCCGCCTCCTGAGGGTGCATCTTTTTCGCTGCTACGCTCTACACGCACATTATCCATATTCAGTTTTTTGTTGGCAAAGGATTTCATCACCAAATCAACAGAATTATTATCAATATCAACAAAGGAAAAATTCTCCATCAGTTTAATATGACCTACGCGCACGTCGCGTGAGCGGGTTATCTGGTTAATCAAACCAATCAGGTTGTTAGGTTTTATATTATCCTTTTTCCCAACGCTAAAAAATAGTTTTGTGTAGCCGGCTTCCGCTCCACCACCGCGTCCACCGCGTTCACTGCGATCACTGCGGTCACGTGGCCCTTTTTTCTTACCTCTTCCACCACGATCATCGTCATAACGATCATAGCGTGCCCGGCTTTCATCAACATTTAAGTCAGCGGCGTCGCGGTAATAATCCAAGAAACGGTTAAAGGCGATCGACACAAAACGCTTGATAAGCTCCTCACGCGACATCCATTCGAGTTTTCTGAAAACTACGGGCAAATAAGCTTCCACTTCTTCGTGGTTTACTTCTACGTTTTCGAGCTTATCGATATAATTAAACAGCTGTTTTTCGCACACCTGCATCCCTGTGGGAACTTTGGCCTGTGCAATAGGCTGCGAAAGCTGTTTCTCGATCATTCTGATCTTGCCTTTTTCGCGCATA
>CAZOEV010000594.1:0-2356 GCA_964578915.1 uncultured Lentimicrobiaceae bacterium | reverse complement strand
AACATAACCCCTGGTTTCGCGGGGAAGGAAAGGCCAGATTGCCCAGTAGTTTTTTGTGCCGCCAGCGCGTCTGATGGCACGATTTACGTTTCCAGCACCTGAATTATAAGCGGCAAGCACCAATAACCAATCGCCATAAATAGCGTGCAGGTCGAGCATGTGTTGGCAGGCAGCTTCGGTAGATTTGTAGGGGTCGTAGCGGTCATCAACCAAGGAAGTTACTTTTAGGTCATAAACCTTTCCGGTGCCATACATAAACTGCCAAAGCCCTTTTGCGCCCATGTGCGAACCAGCGGTGGGATTTAAAGCTGATTCAACTACGGCCAAATGCTTCATCTCCAGTGGAATATCATAACGATCGAGCAACTCTTCAAACATCGGATAATATACATACGATAAGCCTAAAGCACGGCTGGTGAGTCCACGTTTGCGGTTGGCATACAACTCAATAAACGACTTTACATGTTTATTATAGGTTAACTCAATGGGCGTTTCGCGGTTGAGGTCGGCGATGCGCTGGCTGTAAACGCTGTCAGCAAATTGCGGGATTTCATTGGCTGTATAGCCATATTGATTTAGTATTGTTGAATCATTAAGGAGGAGACTGTCGGTAAAATAGCGAATGCGATAAAGGCTGTCGAGCATTTTTAGGATAGGGGAATCTTCCACGATGGCTTCGCCACTATTTTGTGCGTTAATTTCAGCCTCTGACATAATCAGGCTGTCGGCATTAAATAGGCTGCTGTCAGCTATTGCTATTGTAGAGTCTTGGAGTATTTGTTCTATTTCCGACTGTGCGGACAAAAAGCTGGGAAACAAGAAAAAGTTGAGTAGTAGAACTGCAATAATATTGCGCTTCATAAACTAAAAATCTTTAATTATTGGTGCAAAAATAACGGATAAAACAATGATAAAACCATGAAAAACTGGCAGTTACAAACAGGTAAAAGTTAATAAGTTAAGTAAAAAGCAAACGCAGCAATTTGCCTGTTAGTATGGGAATTAGCACTTGAAAGCAAAAATTATTTGATTTCTTTTTCAGATTTTGATTTCTTTTCTTCCTCTTCTTCGCCGCCGATGCCGTCTTTAAATTCTTTTACGCCACGGCCTAAACCGCGCATCAATTCCGGGATTTTTTTACCACCAAAAAGCAGTAAAATAACCAACACAATAATGGCAATCTGCCAACCGCCAACCATTCCTAATATTATGCTTAAATTCATTGTTTCAATATTTAGATGTATGCAGATGCAAAGATACGTGAAATATTCTTTCTGAAATTTCTGCTTAATGGCAATAAAATCTGTCAAAAAAAGATTGTCCTTTCGGTTTCTTTGCCAAACCATTTGTGTTTAAAGGGTATAAATTAGCTGCTTTTGTTATAAAAATCCATGCTGAAAAAACTATATGTTTAACTTTGGCTCCTGAAAAAGTACTTTTAAACCTTAATTATATCAATGAAACGTTTTCTATATTTTAGCATTATAGTCGCTTTTCTGCTTAATATTCAAGCAGTTTTTGCACAGGAGAAATTGCCAGCCGACTGGCGGAAGTTACACTATCTTTCCGCTGAGGAAATGGCCACACCAGCTACCAATAACCTTAATTTTACGGAAACTGATCCGCCTGAAAATCCACGTATGGTAGCCGAGTTTGAGCCTATGCAATCTGTTTTGATTCGCTACCCATTTGGTATTCCTTATGCATTGATTGCCGAAATGGCTGAAGAGATTAATGTAGTAACATTGGTTAGCAGCAATTCGCAAGCCAATCAGGTGCTGAATCTTTACACACAAAATAATGTAAACACGGATAATTGCAGCTTTATTATTGCGCCAAGCGACAGTTATTGGACCCGCGATTATGGTCCTTGGTTTGTTTTCGACGGCAATAAACAGCCTGGTATTGTTGACTTCCCTTATGATCGTCCACGCCCCAACGACAACAATGTTCCTGTGGCCGTGGCAGCGGATTTGGGCATCAATCTGTTTGGGATGAATCTGGAGCACACAGGTGGAAATATGATGGTTGATGGCCGTGGAATGGCTGCTTCTACAGATTTGGTTTATGACGAAAATAATATGACTCCGCAGCAGGTGCTCGATAAAGTAGAATCCTATCTGGGTGTGACGCGCTATGATGTTACCATTGATCCGCTCGACGATTATATCAAGCATATCGACTGCTGGGGAAAATACCTCGCGCCAGATAAAATCCTTATTGGGCAGGTTTCGGAATCTGATTACCGATATGATGATTACGAAGCCGTAGCTAATTATTTTGCTACTACAGCTAGCGCTTATGGCTATCCATATAAAGTGTACAGGGTTTTTACTCCTGGTGGAAACCCAGCAAC
>CAZOEV010000593.1:0-2373 GCA_964578915.1 uncultured Lentimicrobiaceae bacterium | reverse complement strand
TTTGACTACCATAAACGACACCTCATCGAACCAAAACCCAGCCTACCGCTATCCCGATTATGGCTTGTTTGATGTGCAACTGGTGGTGACGAATGAATTTGACTGCTCAGACACTTTGATCAGTGAGTTGGAGATTTATCAGCCACCTACTGCCGACTTTATCGCAGTTGACAGTTGCGCCACCTATATCACCTATTTCAATGACCTGACTGAGGCAGGCGGCGCATCAATCGACAATTACTTCTGGCACTTCGGTGATCCGTTAAGCAATAGCGGCGATGGCAATCCATGGACAGACTCTACTTCCACAGAACGCTGGGCAGAGCATATCTATAACAATCCTGGCACTTATTTCGCCACACTGATTGTTGAAGATGAAAACAGCTGCCGCGATACCATCCGACACAGCTTGCCCGTGCATCCAATACCCAACGCGAGCTTCATTTTTGAAGACCGCTACGAAGGCAGACAGGGACAGGTATTTTTTGAAAGCACCAGCGATGCTACAGCGAGCAGTTTCTTCTGGGACTTTATGACAGGAGACATTTCCGACGAGGAAAATCCTGTTTATCAGTTCGAAGAAGACGGCTTATATGATGTGATGCTGATCGCCTACAACGACCATCTGTGCCCCGACACAGCCATCAATCAGTATGAGATTATCTTTACAGGACTATACTTCCCCAATACGTTTATACCCAGCAGTGAGGATCCGGAAGTCAACAACTTTAAAGGCTTAGGAGAAAACCTGGAGACCTACAAGCTGGAGGTTTATACTTCCTGGGGACAGTTAATTTGGTCGAGTTCGTTGCTGGAAGACGGTAAACCATTGGAATCTTGGGATGGCACCTTTAACAACCAGGATTTACCTATTGGCTCCTACATCTGGAAAGCCTCGGCAAGCTTTAAAGACGGCACCATCTGGGAAGGCTCGGATAATGGTGACGGTAATTTGAAAACCTACGGTATCTTAAACTTAATCCGTTAATAGAAAGGAGGATAACATGAAAAAGACAGCTAAATATTATATTAACGGAAATGCAATTCGTAACGCCATGAGACCTTCAGCACTATGTATAATCATCCTGAGTCTGCTAAGCTTTTGTTTTACACCAACTGCTTCGGCGCAGGACCCACATTTTTCTCAGTTTTTCAATAATCCCACCTACTACAACCCGGCTTATACCGGTTTGTCGCTGGGAATGAAAGTGAGGCTACATGCCCGAAAAATGTGGATGGATTTGCCCGGTGAAAACTACCTAACAAATTTTAGTATTGATATTGCCGACCGCAATATTCCAGGTGCAGGAGGTATTGGCATGTTGTTTAATCAAACCAGCGAAGGCCTGGGCACTATCAAAACTACTACAACGGGATTTATGCCGTCGGTACGTATTCCTTTATCAGAAAGCGCTGTGATACAAGTAGGTGCGATGGCTTCTTTTGTGAGCAAAGAAGTGAACTGGGATGGCAAACTGATTTATGGCGACCAACTGGATCCCCGCTGGGGTTATATTGGACCATCGAATTTTTCGACGCCCTCGGGTAATAAAGTGGTTTATCCCGATTTCTCCTTCGGGAGTGTTTTCCAGTTTGAAGGCAATAATGTGGTCGGAACCCTGGGTGCTGCTGTGCATCACCTGATGGAACCCAGCCAAAGCTTTTTTAACTTGGACGCCCCCTTAGCCAGAAAATATGTCGGGCATTTTGACCTTATTATTAATGTTTCGGACTACGAAGGTTATTATAACCGCAGCAAAGGTTTTAAGCTGAACCCAGGCGTGCTATATCAGCAGCAGGCCGGCCTAAGCAATTTTAATATTGGATTAAACCTCTATATGTCGCATATATATCTTGGGATATGGTTTAGCAACAATGCACTGGAATATACAGAGCAAGCCACCATGATTTTTCTGGCAGGTATTAATGTTGGAATCAGCGAAAACTCGCGTATGAAACTGGTTTATACGCACGATATGGCCATCAATACCACCAATAATTTTGCCGGCCCATCGCATGAAATCAGCCTGATTTTAGAGTTTGACAACCTCAGATTCTTTAAGCAGACTGAAATAATTAAAAATGTAAATAGACGGAACTTCTCCCCTATTGAGTGTTCTCCTTTCTAAGGAAAATCTTGACAAAAATAAAGGCCTGCCATTTGGTAGGCCTTTTTTTGGTTATTGTATTTAGGGCAATTATAACTTCTAATAAAAAATGATTATTTTTTTTGTTTGTGGATTGAATTTTTTATTGTAGCTTTGTTCAACTAACCAGCAAACAAGACGTTTCATGTTTAACAAATTGATAAACAGCACATTACCCCCCCTATAGACAAAACTCACAGTCTTGCGGCTGCATGTTTTGCGCAAT
>CAZOEV010000592.1:0-2377 GCA_964578915.1 uncultured Lentimicrobiaceae bacterium | reverse complement strand
AATCAAGTGCCAGTGCAAGTTCTTCGTTATCATAGGCTTCGCTGGCCAGACCAATTAATCTTGTGTATTCATTTTCTATTTCAGCTTCTTGCATTGCAATTGCCGCGAGCTGCCTGTCAATCTGGTTTATCTTTTCCTGAGGTGCTGTTGCTGAAGGTTTTATATTAAAAGCCTCCACGAACTTTGCCCGGGCTTCTCTCAAAGAATTTTGTGTGAGCAAAACCTCGGCAGTTTCCATAATAGCGGTGTAATTTGCCTCCATCTGCTGTGTTTGCTGAACTAAAGCTCGAATTTCTGCTATTTTTTCAGCTATTCCAACTTTTTCTTGATCAAGTGATTGCACTTGTTCATAGATACCTAAAGCAGCTTCATATTTTTTATCGTTTTCAAGCTGTCCTCCTTGTGTCATAAGTCCTTCAATTTGTGAGGCAAGTTGTTCGGCATTTTCATTGGCGAGGATTATTGCTTGAATGGAGGCGATTTTATCTAAAGCAAGTTCGTCATTTGCTTTAAAAGTTAAGGCTTTTTCATAGCTTGAAATGGCTTGCTCAAAAGCTCCATCTGCTTCAAAATTGGCAGCTTCAGTCATAGCACTATTGTATTGCTCCTGTGCCAGATAAGCCTCACTTTCAAGCGTTTGGTTAATACGCGAAATCATGTCTTCAGCGTAAGCTTGTCTGGGCCAGGCCACCAGTGCCGCTTGATATTGTTCACGGGCTTTGTCAAAGTTTTTGTTGGCATATTGCTCATCGGCTTTAGCCAAGATCGTATTATATGCTTCCGATTTTTCAGCAATTTCGCGGGTTTGGGAGAGTAGTTGCGCTGTTGGTTCGTCCTCAGGAGTAAGTGTTTGCGCTTCTTCCAGCTTTTCAATGGCGGATTTGTAATCTTTTCTAAGTATAAGATTTTCGGCTTCAGCTACTAAGCCAGCAGCTTGCGCTTGTGTAAGTTTGCGTTTTTCGAGCAGGTTTTTGGCTTCGGCCAATTTTTCAATTGGAATTTCTTGCTTAGGGTACAAGGTTGTAGCTTCCTGAAACTGAAGAATGGCTTCTTCATATTTGGCTTGCTCGAGTAGGGTAGTGCCAAGGTTTAGCGCGTTGTTGTAGTTATCGAGCTTGTTTTGCTCTGCTGCTAGAGTTTTATTGATTTCGGCGAGCTGCGCCAGCGTATATTTATCGTCAGGAAAAACTTGTAAGGCTTCTTCATAAGCTGTTTTTGCTTCTTCGAGTTTATTGAGAGCCAGCAGTCTGTCGCCTTGATCGAGTTTCAGATAAAAGCCTTCCTGCTTTTGCATCTGTTGCTTGATTTTCTCAACAGTTTCGTTGAGTTTTGTCTGTGCGGCAGCATCGTCCTTTTTCTTTTGCAAGGCCATCTCGAAATAGGTTTTGGCGCTGATAAAATCGCCTGCATCATATTTCTCTGAGCCTGATTGCATCAGTACTTCATAAGACTGACTTACTTCCTGAGCAGTTAATGGCTGCGCAAAACAACTGATAATGAGAGTTATAAATAGAAGGGTAAAAAACTGCTTTTGCATACCTTTAGATAGAAATTAACGTATTCTTTTTGAAACGATTTTTGTGTTAGATTATTGTTTGTAAAACTGTTATTGCCAGCGGCCATCAGCTAAGGTATAACTTGTGTCGGCGAGGCTGGCCAAATCGCTGTTGTGGGTAACAATTACGAATGTTTGGTCAAACTTTTGGCGCAGATCTAGGAATAATTTGTGCAATTCCGTGGCAGAATGCGTGTCGAGGTTTCCTGATGGCTCGTCGGCAAGCACTATGGCAGGCTGATTGATGAGTGCACGCGCCACTGCTACACGCTGTTGTTCGCCGCCCGACATGGCAGCGGGCTTGTGTTCTTTTCGGTCGATAACATTTAGATAATCAAGCAATTGTAAGGCTTCTTTTTCGGCTTGCTTTTTTGATTTTCCAGCTATAAAAGCCGGGATACACACATTTTCGAGCGCGGTAAACTCAGGAAACAGGTGATGAAACTGAAACACAAAACCGATTTTTTGATTGCGAAAAGCTGCCAATGCTTTTCCGCTTAACGTATTAATATTTAAGTCATTAATACTTAAACTTCCCTGGTCTGCCTGTTCGATTGTTCCAATGATTTGCAAGAGCGTAGATTTTCCAGCTCCCGAAGGGCCTACAATACTAACGATTTCGCCTTTAGCTACACGAAGGTCAATATTATTGAGCACATCAACTTTTCCATAAGACTTGAAGATTCCTTTTGCTGTAATCATTATCCGGTGTTGAAACTAAGTGGCAAAAGTACAAAAAATGGTGTGGCGTGGTGGAGAAATCTTGGTGGGAATGATGGGGCGTAAAGAATATATAAGTTGATAAAAAATGTCTAATGTTTT
>CAZOEV010000591.1:0-2393 GCA_964578915.1 uncultured Lentimicrobiaceae bacterium | reverse complement strand
TAAACCTGCTTCATATCAGTTGATTAAAATAAGTAGTTAAATAGACACCTCAAAACATCTATTTATATAGTAGTAATGGAGACCAAGCAAGGTTAAGTAAAGATGATGGAATAATTGTAGAATACGCTAAATAATAAAAAACAAGCTATAACCGGGGCATAAAGATGACACGGAGTTTCATAGCCTAAAATTGAAGCTGACAATATAGATTAAGTACTATTTTGGATTAGTTTTGTAAACATATTTAAAATGCTACCACAATGAAATACTTGCTTTACCTGTCAATAGTAATCTTTGCTACCTATTTACTTTCCTGTAGCAAGAATGATCCCACAGCCGAAACCCAAGAATTCGTAATCAAAGTGGATAGTATTCAACTACCTGATAGTATTGCTATTAATCAGCAATTTGACGTAAAATTCTTTGGCACAATAGGTAGTAATGGCTGCTACAGCTTTGCTGATTTCATCGCTTCAGAAGACAGCACAAGTCTCAGCCTGATGCTAAAAGGACATCACGAAGTTTCTGAAAATCAGGTGTGTTCGCAGGTGATGGTAATGCTCAATGGGAAAGTTTATTCACATAAATTCCCTGTAGCGGGGCAATACCGTATTCGCATTATAAACCCCGGCATTGGTCAGTTTATAGAAAAAGAGATTTTGGTTGTTGCGCCTTGATTAGGGTTGTACATCAACCTTTTTAAACTATGAACTCCTGACCTATCGTGTTCTATAATGTCGTGGATTATCGTGAAAGTAGAACACAAGTGTCTCTCAGGACAAAAAAATCATGATTGTTAGTTAACGCCCCCGGTGAGTACCTACCCGAATCTTGAATCTTTGAACCTGCCTTCCTGCGGTCAGCAGGCAGGTCTTTGAATCTTTCTCCTATAAATCCTAAAAAATATGTCCCCAATAAATGCACTTTGGGGTAAGCGAGTTTCTCCTGCGAGCTTGGCAGTCCAAAAAGGATTGCATTAACTCATGTCTGTGTTCTTAGAATCTGCAAAAGGGCAGATTGTGTGCATTGGTCTATTTGAAAGCGGGGTTTTATCCACCACAAAGATTCCCGACCTTTACGCTAATTTCAGTTGAGTATTTTCTCTAACCTTTCCAATTCTTTCTTATGGTATATTACCTGGTTTTTAACCTTTTCAGTTTGTGGAACTATAAGTAAGCTTGGGTTATAAGGTTCTTTTTTGTCTAAGATACAATAGATCACAACGCCTATTTTTCTTGCTATTGCAATAAGTGCCTTTTTACGTGGTTTTCTTATTGAGAGTTTGTTGAACTTTTCCTTGAAACACGAATTTTTTGTACGTGATGCAGCCCATGCCACTTGTACCAAAATAGCGCGCAAATACTTATTTCCTTTGGTTGTTGCAGTACTCTTAAATTTTCCGGCACTTTCATCATTTCTTGGACGTAATCCCGTCCAGCCGGTAAATTTCCCGCTGTTTTCAAAGGCTTTCATATCTGCTCCCGTTTCGGCAATAATTATCATGGCTGATATTTCACTAATTCCCGGCATGGTCTGTAGCAGCTCAAATTCCTGAGCATAATGCAACTGGCATAATTCTTTCATTTTTGATAAAAAGCGATCGCTTTGCATGATTAACAGATCGTATTCTTCCAAGGCTTGCTCTAAAACAAAGCGGTGGTGTGGCATAACAAATCCTGTGAGCGATTCGATTACTTTATCCCTGCCTTGTCTTTTGATAATACGGCCATGAATATGTTTTACTAATTCCAGTGGGTCATCTTCGCCTTCAATAGTTTGCTCGATAATATGACGAACACTCACCGAGGAGATATTGCTTACAAGACTGGTAATGCGTATTCCACACATTTCCAGGGTGCGCTCAAGTTCTTGCATTACAGAGGCCTGCTTTTGTTGCAGCTTGATGTACTTTCGACTATAGGTTCTGAGTTCTCTTATGCGCTGACAGGGTATCAGGCTGCCTCGCACTAATCCCTTGTGAAGTAAAGTTGCAATCCATTGGGCATCTTTCACATCACTTTTTCTGCCAGGCATCTGTTTGATTAGATAAGGGTTGACCAGCATTAGGGAAAACCCCATTTCTTCTAAAATATTCCACACAGGAATCCAATATATTCCTGTGCTTTCGATAGCTACTTCCTGAACACCTTGCATTTGAAGGTGCTCTCCTAGAGAATAAATGGAAACTGTTGTTGTGGAGAATTCTTTTACTTCACTTTGCCGTTTCCCATCATAAATGCCACAAAACACTGTATCTTTGTGTACATCGAGTCCAGAGGTCTTTCTCATTGTTTTATTAATTATGGTCACTAGTGTCCACTAAAAAGTGGTTTTTGTTCTTTGAAAGTATTGACAGCAAACGGTTGTAGAGCTTTTTTACGCGGTGACGATTT
>CAZOEV010000590.1:0-2394 GCA_964578915.1 uncultured Lentimicrobiaceae bacterium | reverse complement strand
GACGTTAATGCAAATTATATATTTTAAAATAAATTATTATGAAACAAATACTATTTAAATTTACGCTAATTTGTCTATTATTTGGGACGGGAGTAGCTTATTCTCAGACTCTTTCAACCAGTGATCAGGTTTTAGACGGGAGTTCTTTTGGGAATGAAATTTTGGTTCCAATAAATTCACAGGACATTACATCTTCTTATGGAAATATTACAGTTGCCGGGATCAATATCGACTATAATGATAATATCTTAGATTATGTAGAGTATATAAATGTAAATCCTGGATTTCCTGGTGATATGACTATAGAAATGCTATCACCAGGCACCTCCAGCGATATTGAAATAAGTATAGAAGCTGGTGAATTTTTTGTAGGGTTTGCTTGGCCTGATGGAAAAATGTTTGACTTGAAGTTTGTATTTTCTGGAGGAGACGCAGAATTTCAGATAACATCTGCGGAGTTTCTTCTAACTCCATCATTTGAATCAGAAGTCCCTGCAATCACTCAAGGTAGCGTTGTCGGTTATGCTGATATTACTGCTACAAATGGTGCTTGGAGTTCTACTAACACATGGACAGGTGATTTGGGTGCACTAACTGAGCCTGGTATTGGTCACAATGTTACCATCAACTCAGGTGGTACAGTTACTATTGACGCAGATGCAGAAGCTAACTCCGTTAGTATTGCCGATGGTGGTTGGCTTACCCTAGATGCAGCTACTACCCTTGCAGTTACCGGAGATTTCACCGTGCTAAGCGGAGGTTCTTTCCTGCAAAATGGTACGCTAACAGCAGCCAACACCAAAGCTGAACGCGCTGTGCCTGCTGCCAATTGGGCTGATCCCAATAGCGGCTGGCACCAGGTTGCTTCGCCGGTAGCCAATCAAGCCATTGATGGTGATTGGACACCAAGTGGTGCTGCTGGCGATTACGACTTCTATGCTTGGAGTGAGCCACAGGATTTGTGGCTGAACCAAAAAGAAGGTGGTATCACTACCTTCAATGTTGGCCAGGGCTATATGGTAGCTTATGAGAATGGCGGCACTAAAACCTTTGCCGGTACATTCAATACTGCTGACGTGGATAAAAGCCTAACAAATCAAGGTGCTGGTGAGCTTGGTAACTATGATGCCGGTGCAAACCTGCTGGGCAATCCTTATCCTGTGGCTTTAACCTGGGAAACTAGCTGGATTCCTGCTGGTGTGCAGGGCACAGCCTACATTTGGAGTGGTTCGGCTTATGCAGCTATTTCTGATGGAGATCCAATACCTGCAATGAATGGCTTTATGGTTTTAACCACTGTTGATGATAATGACATCACAATTGAGGCTGACTCAAGGGCACACAATGCACAGGCTTGGCACAAAACTACTTCAGCTGGCATAAAGCTGATTGCAAATGATTTGGAAGCCGGCTCACAGCAGGAAACCCATATCAATTTCAATCCAGAAGCCACAGCGGCTTATGATTTGGCTTACGATGCCTACTACTTGAGTGGTTTTGCTCCACAGCTTTACACCATGGCCGATGAGGCAGCACTTATGGTCAACAGCATGCCCGCCATGCAGGAAGACACCAAGATTCCGATGCACTTTGAAAAAACCGAAGCTGAAAACTTCTCTATCCAATTGGTTGAGAACAGCCTTAGCGTTCCGGTTTACCTCAGAGACCTGAAGTTAAACACCACGGTGAAACTTTCGGAAATGATGGAATACCATTTCAGTGCAGAGGCTGGCGACAGTCCCGAGCGCTTTGAGGTGTTCTTTAGCGCGCTTGGCGTTGATGATCTTACCGAAGCGCAAACCGGTGCCTTTGCACGCGACAATAGCATAGTTGTTTATGGTTTCGATAGCCCAACAAATGTTGAGCTGTATAACTTGGCCGGACAACTTGTTTTTGCTACGCAAACCGCTGGTACAGGTCAGTTTGAAATCAATACAGGCCTGAAACAGGGTATGTATATTGTGAAACTGTCTAGTCAGTCTGCCACAAACAGCGTGAAAGTCTTTATCCGATAATCCTTAAAATCTGAATATCTATGAATAACTTCATTAAAAAACCATTACTTGCAGCCTTGTTTTTATTTCTTGGTGCTGGCGCTTTTGCGCAAGTTCCACCACCACCTCCGGGTGGCGGCCACGGGGGAACTGAAAATGAAGGTCCTGGTGGAGGTGGTGCGCCCATAGGCGGTGGATTAGCTATTTTGCTAAGCCTTGGTGCAGCCTACGGTGGTGGTAAAATTTACCGCCATTGGAAGTCTAACAACGACGACAAACTGGAAGATTAGAACTTCGAATGCAGAGGTAGCAATTTACTATTAATCGTGCTTTGTACTGCCTCATGTATTAGTTGTTGGTTTTCTTTTATGTAGAATTGGTTCATGCAATAAGCTGGTTT
>CAZOEV010000589.1:0-2401 GCA_964578915.1 uncultured Lentimicrobiaceae bacterium | reverse complement strand
GTTCAATCTACAGGATTTTACCTTTTTGGAAACGCTTGACAATAGCGGCGGCGGAATCTGGAAACACGTGGATATGTTTATGAAAATAATTGATTACGAAACAATTATGGTTTCTTCTTATCCTGAATCCGTGCCAGATTATCCGGTTGTTGAAGGAAATGTAGCGACATTACGCGGCCTGATAAATCACTTTGGCAAGCCTTACGAAATTATCCGAATTCCCGCGCCGCCCAAGGCGGATGGCACTTATGCCAATACGCAGGATGATGAAATGCGCACTTATACCAATTCGCTTACTATAAATAATTCAGTTATTGTCCCTTCTTATGGTTTGCCCGAATACGATCAGCAGGCTTTTGAAATTTATCAGCAAGCCATGCCGGGATACAAAATTTTTATGGTTGACGCGCAAATGCTGACCATTCTGGGTGGCGCAATTCACTGCATAACACGCGAAATTCCTTCGGAAGATTTTATACGTTTCATCCATCGGAAAGTGACTGGAACACAAGATTATGACCCTGATTTCTATCTTTATAGCCTGATAGAATCCAATGTGCTGGTTGACAGTATGTGGTTACATTATAAAATCAATGACGGCTTTTTTCAACGAATTCCAATATATACTGCCTGTCCGCAGGATATCGCCATTATTGAAGGATTGCTTCCAGGTGATACGGTTCATTATTATTTAGAAGCCGTTTCAGGTGAAAAAAGTACTACTTATCCCCTTTCTGCGCCGGCAGGCTATTTCAGCTTTTGGTTTAATGCTGTTAATCTGACTGAAAACACTGCAAAATACAAAAAGGTTAATATCGTTCCGCAGCCTGGAAACGGCGATTTTACGCTTTATGAATTTGATGATTTTCCAATTCGAAAGTTGTGCGTTTATAATATGCAAGGGCAGCAGGTTTGGCAGCAACTAAATAGTTATGACAAATTTTTTGATACAGGATTGCAAGCGGGCACTTATTTTATTACCGTGGAAACGGATAAAACCACTTACCGTTCTCCTTTAATTATTGGATTTTAATGTCGTTTAGTTTTATTCTTCAGGGACAAGATTTTCCAGCGGTTGAAAATTCAACAGACGAAGGCTTGCTGGCTATTGGTGGCGATTTGTCTTCAGCGCGGCTGCTAAGGGCTTATTCTTTAGGGATTTTCCCTTGGTATAGCGAAGACGATCCAATTATGTGGTGGTCACCTAACCCGCGCATGGTAATGAAGCCAAACGATTTTTATCCTGCTAAAAGTTTGAGAAAACTGCTTCGAGATTCCAGTTATCAATTCAAAATAGATTGTAATTTCGAGCAGGTTATCGAGGCCTGCGCATCAAACAACAGAAAAGATCAGGATGGCACCTGGATTACTGACGAACTGAGTGCGGCATTTATTCGTTTGCATGTGTTAGGATTTGCCCATTCTTTTGAAATATACATAAACGAGAAACTCGTTGGCGGTTTATATGGCCTTTCGTTGGGAAAAATATTTTTTGGTGAATCGATGTTTCATCATGTTTCAAATGCTTCAAAACTAGCTTTTTATCAGTTAACTGAATTTCTTAAAGCACATGATTTTAAACTAATTGATGCCCAACAGGAAACGGCTCACCTAAAAAGTTTGGGTGCTTATCCGATTGATCGCACCTACTTTTTGTCCCTCTTAAAGGAGAATATTACTGCTCCAACACTTCGCGGAAACTGGGGAAATGGAAATGCTGCGTATGAAGTCTTAAATTTTGAGGTAGAATAAAGCAAAGATTTATTATTTTTACAGC
Source organism: uncultured Lentimicrobiaceae bacterium (assembly GCA_964578915.1). Taxonomy (GTDB): domain Bacteria; phylum Bacteroidota; class Bacteroidia; order Bacteroidales; family F082; genus UBA5536. The sequence continues at coordinate 624 of CAZOEV010000589.1, read as the reverse complement.
AAATTAGCACTATGGAAAAGAAAAAAGATAAATATCGAGAGGAATTTATGATTGAAGCTATTAAGCTAGCCGGCTCTAATATAGTTAGCCAAAAGGGCGGGCCATTTGGCGCAGTGGTAGTCAAAAACGGCAAAATAATTGGAAAAGGCTCAAATCAAGTTACATCAAGTAACGATCCAACCGCACATGCCGAGATTGTTGCTATACGCGATGCTTGTAAAAATTTAAATAGCTTTCAGTTAGACGGCTGTGAAATTTATGCAAGCTGCGAACCCTGTCCCATGTGTCTGGGTGCCATTTATTGGGCCAGGCCTACTGAATTATATTTTGCTGCCTCACGCGATGACGCAGCAGACGCCGGATTTGACGACTCCTATATTTATCAGCAAATTCCATTAAAACCTTCCGATCGCGACCTAAAAAGCCTGCAAATGTTGCAATCAGAAGCAGTAAAGGTTTTTAAGCTTTGGAACGAAAGTGAGCAAAAAACACCTTATTGAAAATTTCAGAAGACATGAAAAACCAGCTTGAACAGGCCGCTCGTGCGATAAAAAGCGCCAAACATATTGTTGCTTTTACCGGCGCTGGTATTTCAGTTGAAAGCGGCATTCCGCCCTTTAGGGG
>CAZOEV010000588.1:0-2410 GCA_964578915.1 uncultured Lentimicrobiaceae bacterium | reverse complement strand
TAAAAAAAGCCGATCGAATTATCGGACGTATATTTGGTATTATCCCTGAGCATCAGGGCAAAGGTGTTGACGGAGGACTCATTATTGCTTTCCAGAAAGTGGCATTGAAAAAGGGATTTCCTTACAAAGAATTGCAAATGAACTGGATAGGCGATTTCAATCAGCCGATGATGAAAGTAGCAGAAAGTATCGGAGCTGAAATCTACAAAACACATATTACCTACCGCTATCTTTTCGACCGGTCGAAACCTTTTAAACGCGCCACAAAAGGTGTTTAAATCTTATGATTAAAGTGCTTTTCTGAAAGGGGAAGGATTAATAGGTTAAACGGTAAATTATTTGCTACATAAGGGATTGCGTTTGGTAATCTGACTGAGTATGGACGAGATTATCAACGGCTCGAATAACACTGAAACTCCTATGGAATACACAAAATGTTGAATAATCCGAAATATGGACTCCACGCTGGGTCGTGCCGACCGCTTAGAATCCTATTTATTAGCGTGTGTATTTCTTTTTCAGTCTTTGGTCAAAATTTATTGTCATCAATTGTGGTGTAATTTCATTTCTCTGCATCAATACATTCCACTCTTTTACTAATCGGGCAATTCGAATAGCTTCTATTAAAAATGGATTTTCCTTGTCTGTAATAATTACCGTGTCAACAATAGCAAATGAACTACTTTCTATAAAATCTAATTTGCCGTCTTTCTTGGGTTGAATTCCGATATAAACCTGTACAGTCTTATCCTTCATGTCTGGAATATTATCCCAATTAATGTTTTGATATATAAACTTAGTATCAATAGGAAAATCTGATTTTTTTAAAATTTGGTTGATATAATCAGTTCTGCTAATTACAACTCCATTTTGTAAAATTAACATTGTCTCATACTCCCGAACTGGTCTCACTCCTTCTGCTAAAATTTCCCCTCTTGAAATGTAGATCGTGTCTGTCAACCAATCTGCAAAAACTTTTTCTTTCGGTTCGTTTTCTTTAAATATTTCATTTAGGACAACATCATAAACTCCGTCTGTAATTTTTATGAGAAACATTTTATTATCAATAATTTCCCAAATTCTATAAACCTGCCTTACTTCATATTCTTCTGTTTCAGGATTAGCTATCTCCTCCAATTCATCAATTTGCATGTATGAATTTTTAAAAATACTTTCTTTTCTTATATGATTTTTAAACAAATCTGAATAAGTTACGAAAGTATTATTTTCGATAATAATTCTGTCTGGATTTTGAAGAGTGGCAAAAGCGCTTTTCGTCAAAACAGCAATTAGTAATAATATTAGTAGTCTATTCATTTTTTTCGTTAATATTCACACTAACGAGTATTTACAAGCAAAATTTCGCATATATACACCTTATTTTTAGCCAAGTAATTTCCACAGAGCCATCAAAGTAGCTGTAAAGATAGTGATTTTTCTACTGTTCGATTTTTTCGGAAACTTCACTCCCCTCTTAATTTTCAAAACCAAAGATAAATAAGCATTCTCTTTTACTGATTTTATTTTGTGCAAGGTGTTTTGCAATGAAAGCTAAGGGTAAATTGTTGTTTAGTAAGGGATAGCATGTTGCAATCCGTTCGAGAACGGACAAGTTTAAGTGCGGAAATCCACGGCTCGAATACCACTAAAACTCCTATGAAATATCCAAAATATTGAGCAAGACTAAGTATGGACTCCACACTGGGTCGTGCCGACCGCTTAGAGTCCTATTTATTAGCTGTAGTTTTTTATTTTTTAACTTCTGAGTTTAAATTACTTATTTTTTCTAACTGTTTTTTTCTACTTTCTTGTGTAAAAACAATGACTTGAGAATTTTCTATACTATTATGTTCTCCAAGTAAATGAGTCCTTACAGCACTTATTATTTCTCTAATATTTTTACTATTTTTTTTGTGAGACAGAGTATTACTTAAATCATTTGCAATATTTTTTGGTAACCATAAAAATGCTTCGAAAGTTAATTGATTTAATTTTTTTTGGTTTTCAGGTTGACTAACCCATTCCGCCAGTAACTCCCCTATAAGTTCAGGCTTTTGTTTTATTAATAAATCACTTTTATAATCCACAGTCAATTTATCATAATAGTGTTTTATCGAATTACTAATTTTACTTGATAACCATTGTTTTCCAATAAATATTAAAATTGGATACCCAATTAACAAAATCAATATTATTATTTCAGATGTATTCATTTTTCTTCAAAGTACTAAGGCAAATTACAGCTAACGAGCATATATACGCAATCCGACGTATATATCTACATTATCTTTAGCTCAGTAATTTCCACCGAGCCATCAAAGACGCTGTAAAAATAGTGATTTTTTAACTATTCAAACTATCAATCGGACTATAAATATTCTAGTATCCTTTGGTAGTAATATGCCTGTAA
>CAZOEV010000587.1:0-2417 GCA_964578915.1 uncultured Lentimicrobiaceae bacterium | reverse complement strand
GATATTGGCCGAAATATTCGCGCCAATATTTGTGCGACTATAAGTGAGCGCTGGAATGATGTCTTTGGTGCTAACATTGGCTACCGACAGACGATAGCTAAGGTTTTTGGTGCCGCCATCCACACTCAGCGCGTTGTTGGATGTAACACCCGTATCAAAATAATTTTTGTAGTTGTCGGGCTGCGCCTCAAAAGCACGTGTTTTGCCATCCCAGTCCACTATTTGCTGTCCTTCCATCTTCGGTCCCCAGCTGCCTTTGCTGAAATCGTAATTGGGATTAAAAGTCGGGATGTCGTCCACAATATCCCAGGCACCAATAAATTTGCCTTTTCGGCCAGCGCCGTAAACATTTTGCAAATCGTAATGGATATAAGCCTTGTCGATGGAAGTGTTACTGCTAAATTGTAGTCCAAGTTTATTGTTTTTATTGCCTTTTTTGGTCGTTATCAAAATTACGCCATCCATCGCCTGCGAACCATAAAGTGCTGATGCACTTGCACCTTTTAACACAGAAATACTTTCAATATCGTCGGGATTGATATCCGAAACGCCATTTCCATAATCGCGGCCTCCCCATTCGCCACCGGAATTACTATTGGTGCTATTATTTATCGGAACGCCGTCAACAACTATCAAGGCCTGATTGTCACCTGTGATGGAGTTGTTTCCGCGTAAAATAATGCGGCTCGAAGTGCCTGCACCTCCGTTAGTTGCAGTAATTTGCAGTCCAGCCACTTTGCCGCTCAATTTGTTGATCACGCTAACATCGTTGGATTTTACAAGGTCTTCGCTTTTTACTTCTGTCATGGCGTATCCCAATGATTTTTTCTCTCGTTTGATACCCAGCGCAGTAACTACGACTTCTTCCAGATCCGCAATATCTTTTTGAAGTAAAACTTCGAAAAAACCAGCCTGAATACTTAGCGTATCTTGTTTAAAACCAATCGTCGAAAAAACCAAATGGGTTTCATTGGCAGGTAACGAAATAGTGAATTTTCCATCCATATCGGTGCTAGTGCCTATGCTGCTTTTTAGTCCAATAATATTAACAAAAGGCAGCGGTTGTTTATCCGATTTGGACTTTACAATCCCTTCTAACTGCTGCTGTGCAGAAACTTGCAAGCCAACAAATACCAATAGAAATAGAATTAGTTTATGCCGCATGACGATTCTCTTAGGATTAATCTCGTGTTGAGTATTTCTTTTTGAATTGTAAAATTATCATTTTTTAACTGTTGCAGCAGCAATTGAACTGCTGTTTGACCAATGTTCTCTAGTGGTTGTGCAATACTACTGATTGAAGGCGCGGTATATTCAAATAGTTCCACATCATCAAAAGTGACTAATGAGAGTTCATCAGGGAGTTTTTTACCCAAATCTTTGGCTATACTCAGGCAAGCTACTGCAAGGTTATTATTGGATGTAAAAACAGCTGTTATTTCAGGATAATCCAATAGAAATAATTTCAGTTGGCTGTAATCCTTATTTTTGATCTTTGGGTAATCTAACTGCAACAAATAGTTGGGATTAACATCAAGATCGTGCTTTTTGAGCGCTTGCAAATAACCTTTTTTTCGTTCGTTAAGGCTGCTTATATAATCAGGAGTTAGGGTGAGAAATCCAATGTTTTTATGTCCATTTTCAATCAGATGACTGATGGCATTTTCAACAGCACCGGCATTATCAACGCCAACAAAATTACAATCAAAGCCATCTAAGTAGCGATCCACAAGCACCAATGGGAAATGATAGGGGATAAGCTGTTGCAAGGATAAGGGATCTTGCAGCGTAGTGGTCATAATAATCCCGTCAACTTGTCTGTTGAGTAGCATTTTTAGCAGCCGTTTTTCACGTGCCTCGTTCTCGTCAGAACTACAAACGATCAAACTGTATCCAGCTTGTTCAGCCACATGTTCGATAGTGCGAGTGATGCGCGCATAAAACGGATTGGAAATATCCGCAACAAGCAAGCCTATGGTTTGCGTTTGTCCCATCCGTAAGCCACGTGCAATCTGGTTAGGACGATAGTTGAGCTCGCGCGCCTTGTCGCGTACTTTTTGCTGTGTTAATTTATTGATAGCCAATGCATCTGCTTTCCCATTAAGTACCACGGAAACCAGTGTTTTTGACACCTGCAATTCTGTTGCAATAGACGATAAGGTTACTTTTTTAGCCTTCATGGCAACAAAACTAAAACGATTTAGTAAACTTTGCAAGTAAAATGAAGCCAAGATTCAGTTTAAGTGTTGAAAAAGTTAATTTCTCTAACTTTGGCGTTGATAAAGATCAGAGAAATATTTGATATTCTCTAATTAAATAAAAGTTTGCATCAAAATTCACATTATAAAAAATGACACTAGTAGGCATTTAAAACCCACTGATTCTTAACTGTTTAACTAATTGTTCTTTGACATCTT
>CAZOEV010000586.1:0-2417 GCA_964578915.1 uncultured Lentimicrobiaceae bacterium | reverse complement strand
AAATCGCAGGCCATCGCAAGTTCCAGCCCGCCACCCAGTGCAAAGCCATTGATAGCGCCTATTACAGGAAAAGGCAACAGCTCCAGCGAGCGGAAAGTGTGCTGACCACGCTGCCCAAAAGCAGCACCCTCTTCAGCGGTTTTACTGACCATTTCGGCAATATCAGCACCAGCTACAAAAGCCTTGCCTTCGCCCGTGAGGAGCATAACACGGATGCTTTTATCGCGCGATAATTGCGCAATCAGCCGATCCATCTCGTCGAAAAATAAGGTGTTGAGGGCATTCAGTGCTTCGGGTCTTTGGATGACAACTACGGCAATCCCATTCCGTACTTCGGTTGATAAAATAGTGAAATCAGACATGAAATAAATGTTTTTTTTAGCTGGTCAAATATAGGATAATTTATTGAAACAGAAAGCACACGCAAGCGTTTTCGTTGCCAAATTCACCCTGTTTATATTTTTTTAACAACCATAATACCAGTGAAGTACACATTTTTAAGAAATGATTAACAGCTGATTAAAAAACTTAGATTATTTTTGCAACATGTTTAAGCAAAAGTTAATACATACTTTTTCGTTGATGATGGCTGCTGTGTTTCTGATTAGCTCAGTCGGTCTCACCATCAATGCACACTATTGCTTTTCGACAAACACCCTCAAAAAAAGTATTTTTACTGCTGACATTCATTGCGATCACGCATACCAAGGTTGCGATATTAATGCCACAGTACTGGCCGACAGCAATCAATGTTGTTCTGAAACAGAAACCCATGCGCATGAAGCGGCTTGCTGTACTGATTTTACTAAATATGTAAAACTGGTCATCAACTTTGATCTCCCGAACGTAAAGGTGGTCTTCAATCATTTTATCGGAATAGTTGTTCGTATATTTCAGTTTGTAGAGCCAGCCACTGAGGAAAGTCCGCTCAAAACCTATTCTGAACACAAGCAGAAAAACCTACCTTTATTAACAGGCAACGCCTTCTTGATTGCCTGCTCACAACTTAAGCTCGACGCCCACCAGCTTTAATCTTTTCTCCAATCTTTCGTTACATCCTGTTTAACAGGAGGTTGTTTAGTTTTTTAAAGATTAAAGTTATGAAATTTCTAAAAATAGTATTGGCTTTTTTAGCCATAATCTCTCTAAATATAACCGCTTCAGCTCAAAAACTGAGTGGTACCGTTTCTGAAATTACCGATAAAGGCGAACAAGCTTTGCCCGGTGTTAACATTTATTGGGCTGAAACCACTATTGGCACTGTTAGTGACTTGGACGGCAAGTACAAGATAAAACGGCCAGAACATGCGCACAACTTAGTATTCAGTTTTGTTGGCTTTGAAAGCGACACCATCCATGCGCCGCACAATTCAAATAAATACGACCATGTGATGCGAGGCGCAAAAACGCTGGACGAAGTGAACGTGGTAAACCGCGCCAAAACGAATTTTGTGTCGCGGCTTAGCACCGTAAATGCCCAAACTATCACCTCGGGTGAGCTACAAAAAGCAGCCTGTTGCAACCTCTCCGAAAGCTTTGAAACCAGCGCAAGCGTTGACGTTTCATACAGCGATGCAGTTACTGGTGCCAAACAAATTGAGCTACTCGGCTTGAGCGGAATATATACCCAAATGATGAGCGAAAACATTCCGAACCTGCGTGGTTTAGCCACCTCTTTCGGCCTGGGTTACGTGCCTGGAAGCTGGATGGAATCTATTCAGGTTTCTAAAGGCGCTTCATCAGTGATAAACGGTTTTGAATCAATTAGTGGTCAAATAAATGTTGAATATAAAAAAGCAGAAAGTAGTGAGCAATTTTTCTTGAATCTTTTCCAATCAACGATGGGCAGAAGCGAGCTTAATTTCAATACAAAGACGAAGCTTAACGATCACGCGCACGCCATGGTGATGGGGCATTGGAGCAGAAATGGCACCAAACACGACGATAATGGCGATGGCTTTTTGGACGATCCGCTTTACACCCAATATAACCTGTTTGCACGCACCGATTTTCGAGGGAAAAACTTTGAAGGTCAATTTGGCATAAAAGGATTGATGGAAAATAGGCGTGGCGGCCAGGTTGGTTTCGATCCTGATAAACCACGCGATGTGGACAACGGCTATGGTATTGAGCTACTTACCGAAAGGGTAGAAACATTTTTGAAAACCGGATTTATCCTTTCTAGACCACAAACCAGCATCGGCATTCAGCAGCAATTTGCTTATCACCATATCGACAGCTATTTCGGGCTAAAAGACTATGAAGGAACACAATACAGCTATTATGGCAATGCGCTTTTTCAGTCGTTTATCAGCAACACGAAACATACTTATACCACTGGATTTAGTTATTTGTACGACCGCTATGAGGAGCAGCTGAACGACAGTATTTTTAACCGAACAGAAAGCGTTCCAGGT
>CAZOEV010000585.1:0-2420 GCA_964578915.1 uncultured Lentimicrobiaceae bacterium | reverse complement strand
TAATTAGATTACGCAATGTTTTGTATGTGTGAATTTTGGGCTTGTTGCTCATCCATTCACCTCATCAGTCGATGGAAAAAGCTGCTGCATCAGACCTTTTTTATGGGTTTTGAGGGTGTCGAGCTTTTGCGCTTGGGCGGCGAGCAGTTCGTCGATGGAAGACAGGCAGTCGGCGATTTTTTGTTGTTCAGGTAGGGACGGATAAGAAAATATAACAGATGAAAAGAGGGTCTTATTTATGATGGGCACTGCTTGTTTTCCTGCCATAACAGCTATCTGTCCTGAATTTTTCTCCAAGAATGAGTATATAAAGTCATTTGAATATTCATTAAATGGAACAACAGAATTTATTTGCTGGTTTGTTGCACATTCAAACTTATTTTGAGCAACTTTTCCGATAGTTGAGCCTATGCAAACAAACAAAATACTCTTTGCTTTAATAGGTCTGGTTTTTTCAAAACCTTGGTCGCTCAAAGTTGTTTTTGTTGTACTTATATATCGTTGATCAGAAATGTCCGCTGGCGATACAAACAATCTATTACCGCCATAGTTATTTGATTCAGCGGTCTTCGGCGTATTGCCAGTAATTATTTTTGCCACCTTACCAAGTGGCTTCCCCTTCCACGCAACCGCATCCCGAAACTCGGGAAAGCGTAGTTTGGGGACGGTTTCGCCTTCTGCCGGAAATAGCTGCTGCATCAACCCTTTTTTATGGGCCTTGAGGGTGTCGATTTTCTGGGCCTGGCCGTTGATCAGTTCGTCGATGGAAGACAGGCAGTCGGCAATTTTTTGTTGTTCTTTCTTATCGGTCGGAAAATAAATATTGATATTTGATAAACGCGTAGCCGAAACACCCAAGACCTTTGCGCCTTGCGCTTCTTTTTTGATTCCTGCGCGAATACCATTAGACTTAAACAAATAGCCGCCAAAGCCAATGACTAATTCTGATTTTTTTTGTCGAGCTAATAGAGTATGTAAACCCGACAATAATTTTTCATTATTCAAGTTAACAATCTCTATGCTTTTTCCAACATCATTCAAATCTTCGGATGCGTCAGCAAAAACCATATCACCTTCAATGCAATAATTATCTGATTTAATTTTTCCAATCGCTTCCGAAGAGTTTATAAACGGTACAATTTCCTTCCTGATATCAAACAATATAGAAAACTTTGTGTGTATATCGCCATAGTGGATATTTTTTACTGAACCTTTTTCATAGTTTAATTTATCCCTGGAAAATGAATTTGTGACCTTAAATGAATACACTTTTCCTAACGGTTTCTCCTCCCACGTCCCCGCATCCTGAAACTCAGGAAAACGCAGTTTGGGCACTAGCCCTTGCGCGGTTGTTTTATCTGCTTTGACTGTTTTGCTTTTATTGCTCATACGCCCCCAATCCCGAAATATCACGCCCCTGGGCGAGTTTTTTAAGCAGCGGCATCAGATCATCCATCAGTGCCAGTTCTTTTTTTCTGCGCTTGTTCCAGCCCAGATCCTGCGGAGCGAGCAGGTCGGTTAGTTGTTCTCCGTCAAAAATCATGCGATCTATAATGCTGTCCACAAAGGTTTGCAGTGCCTGTGTTTCCAGTCCGAACTTTTGGGCGGTTTCCGCCAGTTGTCCGGCAAATTTTTCAACCTTAAAGACTTCATAGCCCTCGCGTATCTCTTTCTCGCTCAGGCCTTCGCCTGCCTTAAGGGTGTCGATATATGCAATCATCTCTTCACGCTCATCCATAAAATTGGCGGTGGAGGAGAGCAGGCCGATGAGTTGCTCGCGGGTCATCTTCTGTTTTTTGGGTGTGCTTTGACTGTAGCGGGAGATCAGTCCCATGATGTAGTCGTAATCGATTACGGCGGAGGCGAAGAGCACAAATTCAAAATCAAGCTGCTGTACGGGGTCGGAATCGTCTCCGCCCTTGCCCTGCTGGGCTTTGAGCCTCTGGGCAGTATCGAGATATACCCCGCGAAAGGCACGTAATTGATCTTCGGGTATGACCTGATCGATTTTTGCGCTCTCTTCCGGAGTAAGGTCGGTGTATTGATCGAGCTGTGTTTTTAAGCGTTGCACTTCCTTGAATGAATTAACAAACTGGGCGCGTGCTTCATCTCCTTTGAGGTTGGCGACCTGTTCCGGTGCGCAGTCCAGGCCTTGGGATTGCATGAATGTATTCAGGGCGCTGACTGCCTTTTTCAGTTTGTCGATGACTTTTGGTGCGGCATCCACCAGCCAGATCTCTTTGGAACGCTCCACATCTTCGCCGGAGAACAGGGCAATTGCTTCATCAACCGCACGCTCCTGCCCACGAAAGTCGAGCACATTGCCATAGGGTTTGGTGTCGTTGAGCACACGATTGGTGCGTGATAATGCTTGAATCAAGCCATGATATTTCAGGTTTTTATCCACATACAGGGTGTTT
>CAZOEV010000584.1:0-2424 GCA_964578915.1 uncultured Lentimicrobiaceae bacterium | reverse complement strand
GTCAGAGGTGAGTTACGCGATTGTGAATTACACGCTGATTTGATGAATCAATATGTTGAGGCAAGAAAAATGCGCATCTCTATGATCAACCCATCCGGAGAAATTTTGTAAAAAATAACCACCTTAAAGTTCATTGCTCATCTTTATGATCAATAATCCTGAGAATGAGCGGTGAGTTGTGAGTTGTCAGAGGTGAGTTACGCGATTGTGAATTACACGCTGATTTGATGAATCAATATGATGAAGTAAGGAAAATGCTTATCGCTATGATCAACAATTCAGAAAAATTTTGCGGGCAAATTGAACAACTCTAAACTCATCTCTCAAAACTCATCTCTCAAAACTCATCTCTCAAAACTCCCCGCTCACAACTATCTATTTATAAATTCTTCCGATAAATATCGTGTTTGTCTGCCGGTCGGCGCTCTTGCAACCAACGGAAACCTTTGAGCACATCCATTCCTGAGGGCAACTCCTTTTCGGGATACATCACTTCGGTGGGACTGCTTTGATAAATGATGCGTTCCATCTGGCTTTCGACCAGCATAATTATCATCCGGCTGGCTTTGGCGAGGTTAATTCCGATGAGGGTTTGGTCTTCTTCGCGCACATAATAAACGGTTTGGGCATTGCCTTCCACAGCAATATTATCGAGTTCGTTCTGCTCAAAATAACCAATCATATTTTTCCCTTTGATCTGATTATATCCCTTGATGGTATCGCGCGAAACAATAAAAGCCGTATTATACATTACCAGGCTGTCTAGGGCTTTATTGGTCATCATAATATGAATTGAATCGCCGGTCAATTGATTTTGTTCCGACCACAGCACAGGGTCGCGGTACATGCGGATGGTAGAATCAGACATGGCATACGAGAGGCTATCGCAGGTTCCCTGAAGGTCGTTTCTGAAAAAACGAACGCCATAATACGCTTCCATTTTTTTGGCTTCACGTTCTTTGTCAAAATACAAAAACAAGGTGTCGGCGTGCATAAAAAGTGAGTCCTTCGTGTCGTAGCTAATAGCCAACGCACTGTCGGTTACATAAGATTTCCCTTCCTGTTCCCAAAACTGGCCAAACGCACCTTTTACGATAAGCTGATAGTTGGTATCTACGATTTGTACACGGCCTCCGGCCCGGCCGAAACCCGTATTGCGGTTATAAAACATGGTGTCGGCATACACCATCTGCTCCATGGTATAAATGGCCGGATTTTTTGTGAGGTATGCCTCATCGGTACGCATATTGTACCAACCAAAACCGCCGTAGAGCGTATTTTCTTCGCTTCGGATAACGGTGGGCCCATAAAACCAAACCATTTCCATATTGGTATTATAAACCATGGTGTCAGAATAGGTTTCGTATTTGGGTGTGATCAGCACCACATCTTTGCGAAAATAAAACTCTTTGATATCAGTTTGGTAGTAGCCTTTGAGGCTGGTGAGGACTTTGTCGCCGCGCGTAATTTTTCCCTTATTGGGGTAGGTAGCCAGCTTGGTGAAACGGTTATAAATCAGGTATTCGGTTTCGAGCAAGGTTGAGTCATCAACCAGTCGCACATTATCAAACAGCTCGGCAATGCGAGTATCGCCGTTGTATAACAGCCGGTCGGAATAGATATCCAGGCTATCATTTAAGTTGATATGCACCTTACTGAAGGCTTCAAAATTCTTGGTCTTTTCATTGAGGTAGGCAGAGTCGCAATAAAATAAGGTAGAATCCTGACGCATAATCACATCGCCGATTAGGCGCTGAACGTCTTTACCGAACTTGGAGTTGTAGTCGGCCAGGCGTGCACGCTCAATATGGATAATTGTTTTTTGCGCAACAAGCCCATTGGCAAACAACAAAATGCTGAGTAGTGTATATAAAAGTGATTTTGAGGTCATAGTTTTATCAAAGCACAAAATTAAGGATTTATGAGATGCGAGCGGTTGTTGTTGGGTTGAGTTGCTTTTGAAGTGTTTGGGATTGAACTGTTGATATGAAAAGGCAGGGCTAAAGCCCAATATGCGAAGTGAGGTTGTGTTCCCCGGCATAAATGCCGAGGTTAGTCAAGAGGTTGGACTGGCGATTGCGTGGGGTACAGCGAGACCGCCACGTCGTTTGTTAGCGCTGGGGCGCAAACAAACTCCTCGCGGCTCCGAAAGTGTTCGGAACGTGCTTCGTTGAAAGCTTTGCTTGAGGGATTGCGTGATGTAATCGGAGATTGCTTCGTTGAAAGCTATGCTCTCGCATAGCTTTCGCCTCGCAAAATCGGACTTTGATAAACAGATTGGGAGTGGGGTGTTGATAAGCGATCATGTTGGCAGCGGATGCTGCAAGAATAATTCCACAGAGCAGATGCTCTGCGGAACGGGATTCTATGGCTACATTTTATTTTGATGTGCTAGGCAAAGTACAAGCCCACTCTAAAGTAGAA
>CAZOEV010000583.1:0-2437 GCA_964578915.1 uncultured Lentimicrobiaceae bacterium | reverse complement strand
GCAATAGTTTCGGGCATGGGAATATCTTGACCTAAAAGTCCGTTGCCATAATCGAAAATTAGGTTGTGGTTTGGTAAGCGAATCAATCCGGAAATCAAATACTCACCCAATGGCGATCCGGCGCTGGATTTTACTTTGGGCAATTCTCCGGTAATCATGTCGCGTACATAATTAAATTCCGGTTGCCAAAAAAACAAGCCATTGAACGAGCCAACGACAAACATTTCTGTTTCCAACTGCTCAAAAACATTGATGCCCATCACCGAAAGCGGCGGCTGCTTTTGGAAAGGCAATAGATTGCCTGAAAAATCTGCTTCGGCTTTGTATAAACCGGCGTTGGAACCAATAATCCAATAGTTTCCAGCTTCGTTCCAATGAATCATGCGCAATTTATCGTGCCATGGATTGGGACCACTTAAACTTGAAAAAGGAATTTTGCCCACTCTCGCCTCCGCGATGGCAATCAATAAAGGTGGACGCAGGAAAATACCAGTCAGCGTGTTAAAAATAAGAAAACCAACAATCCAAATCCCGATTTTATTATGCCATTTCTGGTTAAATTTCAACTGATTAAGCCAAGTTTTTGTTGGCTTTGATTGCTTTTTTCGTCGTCTTATCCATTTGGGAAAAAAGAAATAAATAAAACCGCTAACGACCAAAAATATCAATAGCACACCCAATAAATCGACGAAAAGCACCCCAATTTTACCATAGATTTCACCGCTGTGCAGCACCCAAAGTGTGCGAAAAAGTGAGGCGCGACCGTCGTCGCTTATCGCGCGAGGAAGCTCAAAAAGAGCAAATTCAGGAATATCGTAACGATCGTCGGCAACAATAATTTCTGAGCGACTAAGGAACACCACTTTTTCTCCACGCGCAGTGATGTCAACAATTCTTTCGTCGGGTAAATCAAGTGGAATATATTCCCATTTCCGTTGCTTCACATCAAAACGATATAAACCGGATTGCGTTCCAGCAAAAAGAATTCCAGCCTTACTTTTAAAAAGTTTGTTGATTTTGCGGTTGTCGGCTCCTGGCTTAAAACCTAAATCGTATTTTTGATAGTTGCTAAAAATTGTGTCTGTGAGCCAGATTCCGGCATTGCCATAAATCAGCAAGCTATCAGAACCCAGTTGCAAGCCGCCGCGAATGGACGCATTATTCCAGTTTTTATACTGATAAACTTCGGGCAGCCAATTCCGGTTTACATCAATTGAACTAACTAATGGCCGGTGGTTTAAAACAATTCCAGAAAGTGCCCATAGTATTACAAAAACACCCAAAACGAGCGAAAACCACTTATGAATCCATCTCCATTTTCTCATCAATCTCTCTGTTTTTGCGACTTTTCCGATTCTCCTGAAAAGTTTCAACCTTAAATAAAGCGGCGTAAACCTATGTTTTAAGTGATTTAATACTTAATTCCTGCGGCTTTGATATTTGTTGGATCGAAGGCGTGGCAGGGCGTTACAGCATAAACCATATCGCAATGCGGACAATGCGTTTCAAAATAATCCATTTCAAAATCTTTACCACAGTTTTCGCAAGCAATATCGAAAGCCATTGGCAACATCTGTTGATCAAATCCCATTTGGCGCACCTTGTCGGCAACCATTTTTCCGTTTTCAAAGCTGGCGGAGCAGCCATCATGTGACATCATATTCTAATTTTTTTAATTGAGAGCAATTTGGTTTATTATGCTAAAACTTCACCTTGTCGCAAACTCGTTCTGAGTAGTTGCAGTTTTTGATCGGCTTTTTCCAGCTCAATGAGCATGGCTTTTTCGGCATCGCTGGTTTGGATAATTCTATGGATTCCACCGTTTTTTATCACGATGCGCTGATCGGCCATCAAAGCCAAAATAGGATCGTGCGTAGCCATCAATACAATTTTATCTTCGCCGGTAAGGATTCTAAGCGCTTTTTTGCGGTCGATACCTGCATTCTCGATTTCGTCAATCAAAACTACAGGCGACTGACTCAACAATGCCGTATCAGCAATCATCAGCGCCCGCGATTGTCCGCCACTTAGCGAAGTAATTGGCGTGTCAGGCTTGAATTTCTCACCTGCCAGTTCGTTGGCAGCATCAATAATACGTTTGATCAATTCCTCAGAATTGGCAGCCATTCTGCTTTTGGCGTGTAGCTCCAGAAATTCAATCACACTTAAATCCATCACAAAATTCATATTCTGCGAAAGCTGAGCCACCAGTTTTTTATTTCCTGAAAAACGCCAGCTAGTATCGGGTTTTTCGTTGTTAATCATCACTTTACGCATCGTTGGCGTATCGGCTTGCGCCACCCATTCAATATCGGCCAGCAAGCGACTTTTACCCGAACCCGTTGGCCCCACAATACTTGTGATGGTCCTGGTTTTAAAGATCAGCTCGGTGAAATTTTCTGGTTCACCACTTTTATTCTGCCCGGGCAAAACGGTT
>CAZOEV010000582.1:0-2447 GCA_964578915.1 uncultured Lentimicrobiaceae bacterium | reverse complement strand
CAAAAAACCGCACTTTTTGGTAAAACACCCACAGAACTCAAGCAGATTACAACTGAATTGGGGCTTCCTGCTTTTGCGGCAAAGCAAATCAGCGAGTGGCTTTATAAAAAACAAGCTGCTTCAATTGACGAAATGACCAATATTTCTAAGCAAAACCGAGAAAAACTTGCCGAAAATTATGAAGTGGGTCGCATAGCCCATTCCAATGTGCAAACCTCTGCCGATGGCACCAAAAAATACCTCTTTCCCACCAGCAACAAACGCTTTATCGAAGCGGCTTATATTCCCGACGACGATAGGGCTACGCTCTGTGTTTCGTCACAGGTGGGCTGCAAAATGGGCTGTTTGTTTTGTATGACAGGTAAGCAGGGTTTTCAGTCGCAACTTACCGCTGGCGAAATCGTGAATCAAATCAGTAGCCTGCCCGAGCGAGAAAAGCTCACCAATATCGTGTATATGGGCATGGGTGAGCCTTTTGACAACCTTGAGGGCGTGATGAGAAGCGTGGAAGTGATGACCTCCGACTGGGGTTTGGCGCTAAGTCCGCGCCGCATAACGGTTTCTACCATAGGTGTAATTCCTGCGATGAAGCATTTTATCGAAAACTCCGAATGCCACCTCGCAGTCAGCATGCACACGCCTTTTCACGATGAACGCAAAAAGCTGATGCCGATAGAAAACGTTTATCCCATTGCGGAAGTTATTGAGCTGCTGCGCGATTACGATTTTGGCAAACAACGCCGCATTTCGTTTGAATATATCATGTTCAAAGGTATCAACGACACGCCACGTCATGTAAAAGAAATTTCCAGGCTGCTTAATGGCTTGCGCTGCCGAATGAACTTAATCCGTTTTCATCCTATCCCTGATACACCGCTTCAAAGCTCAGACGAAACAACCATTCAGGAGTTTAAAGAAGCACTCGTGAAAAAAGGAATTCGTACCACGGTGCGGGCATCGCGCGGACAAGATATTTTTGCGGCCTGCGGCTTGCTTTCTACCAAAGAACTAGTGAAGCAACAGGCACCTGACTTTTAAAAAAATTAGAAAAATGAAATTACAACTCGCTCAAAACAAAGGCTTTGCCAGTGATAATTGGTCGGGCGTTTCACCCCAAGTGATGGAAGTGCTACTGCAAGCTAATCAACTGCATCATCCGGCTTATGGAGAAGAAGACCCCTTGATGCGCCAAGCAGAAAAGCGTTTTCAGGAAGTTTTTGAAACCGATTGCAAGGTGTTTTTTGTTTACAATGGCACTGGCGCCAATGTGCTGGCTGTGCAGCATTTATTAAAATCGTGGCAGGCTGTTGTGGCGCCACATTCGGCCCATTTAAATGAAGACGAAGGCGGCGCACCTGAAAAATTTACCGGTGGAAAAATCCTGACTGTTGATTGTCCCGACGGAAAAATAAAATCCGAACAGGTGAAGCCGTTTTTAAGCAGCATCGGTTTTCAGCACCATGTGCAGCCCAAATTGATTACCATTTCGCAAGTCACAGAAATGGGTACACTCTACAGTGTGGAAGAAATCAAAGCTTTGGCAGATTTTGCCCATCAGCATCAGATGTATCTGCATGTGGATGGCGCGCGCATTGCCAATGCAGCCGCGGCTTTGGGCGTTTCGTTTAGCGAAATGATTACACAAACCGGCGTGGATGTGCTGTCGTTTGGCGGCACCAAAAATGGATTGATGTTTGGCGAAGCCGTTGTTTTTTTGAGGCCCGAACTGGCCGAAGGCTTTGAATACAACCGCAAACAGGGCATGCAGCTGGCCAGCAAAATGCGTTTTATCACCGCGCAATTTTTGGCTTATCTGGAAAATGAACTTTGGAAATCTAACGCCCACAAAGCCAATACTATGGCTGCCTTATTGGCTGACGAATTAGCTAAAATTGAAGGCATCAGCCTGAGCCGACCAACAGAAGCCAATGGCGTTTTTGCACTAATTCCAAAAGCCGTAATCCCAAATTTGCAGCAGGAATATTTTTTCCATATTTGGAACGAAAGCCGCAACGAAGTGCGGCTGATGTGCGCCTTCGACACCACACCAGAAGATGTGATGGGATTTGTAGCCGCAGCCAAACGCTTGATGAAGTAAAAAAACATTAAAACTCCGGATTACAATCGTGAAATTATATAAGAATACACGATTGTAATCTGGAATTTTAGTATTTTTGACAAAAAGTTGCGATGATAGCACGAAAATTATCAGAAAAAATTGTTCCCAGGTTTTTTAAGGGAAAAGCCATTATTGTATTGGGACCGCGGCAAACCGGCAAAACTACTTTACTTCAAAAAATAGTTAAGGAAGATTTTTCAGCATACAAATCCTTGTGGCTTGATGCTGACGAACCATTGGTGCGTGCAGAGCTGAACATGCCAAATCTTATTGATTTAAAAAGAATTATAGGGAAAAATCAAATTCTCGTTATTGACGAAGCCCAGCG
>CAZOEV010000581.1:0-2456 GCA_964578915.1 uncultured Lentimicrobiaceae bacterium | reverse complement strand
TAGAGTTTTATGCAGATAGTGTTTTACTGGAACGCATCTGGACAACACAGGCTGTAAACCCTTATGCAGAAATTGACAAGCAAAAATTAGCGCGACTTTTTTCCCTTTTCAACCCACCTTCGCGGGTTTCAGCACATCGCTCTTATAAGGAATATCAAACAATAACATCCAGCCAATTTGTGCTAAAGTCGCTTATTCCAACGCCTTACGGAAGCAGCGTCACAGAAGTTAAAACGCTGGTAAATAGAGATATTCCACTCAGCCTGTTTGAACCCACAGAAGATTATCGCCCTGCGTTGCTCGAGCGCATCTTGGAAATTACGATGGGCGAAGACAAAAAGGAAAGCGAGAATCCCTTTAAAAACCCAGCAGACATTAAACCAAAAAGTCCTGTTCCTGTTATGCCACCGCGCCCACAATAAATAATCGGGCGGTCTTTTTCCTTTTATTTAAACCCAAAAATCCTATTTTTGTAGCTGTCAATGCACTTACTCTACATAATATTGACAAAATTTATAAGCCAGAAAGTACTTAAAACAAATCTATGAAAAACAAAATAGCAGATAGTTGCGCCTATTACCGTTATGTTTTGGCGTTTATTTTTTTAATTGCATACCATTTTTCCATTTCACAAGAAAGTGATAAAAAATATATTGCTGATAACTGGTTAATAATTGAACCACAAGACTTTGTATGGCCTGCTTTTAGCAATACGCCAGATATAAATGGCGATACTATTTCGTTTAAACAGCTTCTAAATGGCATTTCAACTGATGAAATTGATTGGGCAAAGGGTGAGAATCCTGTTTATCTTCAGGCCAAAAATGGATTTAAGTGGCAGAAAAGTAATGCTAACAAATCAGGTTTTATAAATTTCAAATTAGATGCTAAACAGCAAACCGCCTGGGTTTTGTTAGGAGGTTTTATAGAAACTGATCGCTTTGTGGAATTGGAGCTCGAGCTAGAAGCCGGGGGATTAGCGGAACTTATAATTGATGGCAAACAACAACTTTTTGTGGAGGAAGCAGCCAAACAAGGAGAAACCAGTAAAAAATCTAAAAAGATAAAATTCACTCCAGGAAAGCACTTTGTTTTGATCAAAAGCCTTTATGACCAACGATTTGAGTGTGATTGGAAAGTAAAACTCAGCTTCGATAAAAAGGAAGATCAATCTTTGATTTGGACGATCAATCCTGAAAAAACCATGAATATGGAGCTGCTGCTAGACGGCAAAAGGCTGGAAAGTATTAGTTTGCATCCAAATGGTGAGCTCCTGATGATAAACTATAGCGAAACCAGTCCCCCCGATGGCGATAAAAACAATTGGACTGAAATACGGACACTTCCAGAGCGTAGTTTAGTTTATAGTAGTCGTCATTCAGTGCAAAAGCAGTTGAAGTTTCATCCTAAAGAAAACGCTTTCTTTTATCGCATTAACGAAAAAGATAAAGCAGAGATTTGGCTTCATTCATTGGAATCAGGAATAGACCAATTGCTTGTTGATAATCTGGAAGATTTAGGCTTTTATCGGGTAAATCAGCAGGCGACAAAACTTTTCTATAGCAAACAATTTAAAGCCGAAAAGGAGGAGAAAAGTGGCTTGAAAAAATTAGAAGGCATGCCCGATCGCTGGTCCTGGTGGCGCAATCGCTCGCAATTATTTTATGTTGACCTCATAACAGGACAACATCAGCAGCTCACAAGTGGGAAGTTAAGCACCAATTTGGAAGATATTTCTCCAAATTCCGATCTGATTTTAATCAGTCAGTCGCAGCCCGATTTCAGCCAGCGTCCGTATAGCAAGCAATGGATGATGTCATTGAATTTGACCTCAATGGAAGTCGACACGCTGTGGATCAGTAATTTTGGTGGATCGGCAGGCTTTAGTCCCGATGGCAAAAAGCTGCTGGTTACCGGAGCTCCATTGATTTTTGGAGATTTAGGAAAAAGTGTTCCTGAAAATATTATTCCCAACGATTATGATACGCAAGCTTATATTTTTGACTTGCAGAGCAAACAAATTGAACCTATTACGAAAGACTTTGACCCAAAAATCCTGAGCGCTATTTGGAACCGTTTCGACGGACAAATCTATTTCCACACCGAAGATCAATCCTATCAACGTATTGTAAGTTATGATCCTAATAACAAAAGTTTTGGTGGTATAAAAACCGAAGTTGATGTAGTGAATAATTTTGATGTCGCTTCCGAAAAATCACTTCTAGTTTACTCAGGATCAAGCATAAGCACGCCTGAAAAAGCATTTCTGCTAAACCTCACCAACAATTCACAATCACTCATCGACTTTCCTGAAGAATCAGATTTTGAGTTAGTTCGCTTTGGCGATAACAAAGACTGGAACTTCACAACTAATGCAGGAAACGAAATAACCGGACATATTTATTACCCTCCGCACTTTGATGAAAAGGAAAAATATCCATTAATTGTCTATTATT
>CAZOEV010000580.1:0-2458 GCA_964578915.1 uncultured Lentimicrobiaceae bacterium | reverse complement strand
ACAATTCAATTATGCACAAAAACTAAAAACAGATGCCAATCTTTTTGGTCATGTTGTATGTATTGATTGCGTTGAGCATTTACCTTTTGTAACTATTCAGGTAAAAGGAACTACTATCGGAACTACTACTGACGAAACGGGTCATTATCAATTGATTAACTTGCCCGAAGGAACACATATAATTACGGCAACATTTATGGGGTATAAGCCTGGAATGTTGGAAGTTACCATAAAAAAAGGTGAAACCAAAGAAATCAATTTTATATTAGAGGAAGATGCTCTGGGCTTGGAAGAGATTGTGGTAACGGGCGATCGGAATGCAACAAATAGAGTGGAATCTTCAACTATTGTAAATACTTTAACACCAAAACTTTTTTCATCAACACAATCTGTTACTTTGAGTGAAAGTTTGAACTTTGCTCCGGGATTACGCATGGAAAATGATTGCCAAAACTGTGGTTTTTCTCAGGTGCGCATGAACGGTATGGAGGGAGCTTATTCCCAAATATTAATCAATAGTCGTCCCATTTTCAGCGGTTTGGCTGGTGTTTATGGCTTGGAGCTAATTCCGGCTAGCATGATCGAGCGCGTGGAAATTGTTCGCGGCGGCGGCTCTGCTTTATATGGTAGCAGCGCCATTGCTGGAACCATCAATCTTATTTTGAAAGACCCTATTAATAACTCGTATGAATTTGGTGTTAATGCCGGCTTAATTGGCGTAGGCCTTGATGGCGCTGACGAACCAGCCCAGGATTATTCCGTAAATTTTAATACTTCTCTGGTTTCTGCCGACAATAAAACTGGCCTTGCCATGTATGGATTTTATCGCGACAGACAGCCTTTTGATGCCAATAAAGATGAGTTTTCGGAGATTGCTTCTCTGAAAAACACAACCGTTGGAACCCGCCTGTATCACCGTTTTGGAACGCGCAATAAGTTGATTGCAGATTTCTTTAATATTAAAGAAGACAGACGCGGCGGCGATAGATTTGATTATCCATCTCACGAAGCCAATATTTCTGAGGCTGTTAATCACGTTATTACTACTGGTGCGCTTACTTACGAACAGTTTTTTAGAGAAACAGATTTATTTTCAGTATATGTTTCAGGTCAGCGCGTAAACCGCGATTCCTATTACGGAGCCGGACAGTCATTAAGTGATTATGGAAACACTAAAGAATTTTCTTATACAGCTGGTGTTCAATATAATGCACAGTTTAAAAAGTCAAATATTGTTTTTGGTGTTGAGAATGTAGGTGCGTTTTTAACGGATAAAAAATTGGGTTATGCTGATATAGACAATGCAATAATTGTAAATGATACTATACAAAGTATTCCGCATACTGATAATACGATTGTGGCTGACCAAACTACCAATACTACGGGTGTTTTCGCGCAATATGAAATAAGCTTAAATAGGTTACAGCTATCTGCTGGTGCGCGTTACGATAATTATAGCGTGAAAGACAAAGAGAATAGTGGATCAGATAAATCCGGTAATGTGTTGAGCCCGCGCGTAACTGTTAAATATGATGTTAAAAAATACCTTCAGGCCAGACTGAGTTATTCGCAAGGCTATCGTGCGCCACAAATTTTTGATGAAGATTTACATATTGAAACCTCTGGTTCACGCCGAGTTATTCACCAAAATAGCCCTGATTTGAAACAAGAGACAAGCCATAGTTTTATGGGTTCACTTGATTTTAATAAACTTATCGGTACAGTTAATGTTGGATTATTGGTGGAAGGTTTTTATACCCAACTTGACAACTCTTTTGTGAACGAATTTAGCACGCCAGATGCTGATGGAACTGTTATTTATACGCGTATCAATGCTGAAAATGGCGCTAAAGTTCAGGGTGTTAATATTGAATTAAATGTTGTTCCTTTAAAAGATCTTTCGCTTGTTGCCGGTTTCACAATTCAACAAAGTAAATATGAAGATCCACAGGAATTTGATGAAAAGCGCTTTTTCCGTACGCCTAATGATTACGGTTATTTTACTTTTGATTGGGCACCAACAAAAAAATGGGGTTTTTCAGCAACAGGAAATTATACCGGAAAAATGTTGATTCCTTATTTCGGACTGCAAATTCCTGATCCAGAGGCTGGTGAGTTGCGTGAGTCAGAAAGCTTTTTTGATTTAGGACTTAAAGTTAGGCATAATATTAAATTGAATGGTGCTACACTGCAATTATTTGCCGGCGTAAAAAATATATTTAATTCTTATCAAAGTGATTTTGATTTCGGAATTGACCGCGATCCGGGATATATTTATGGTCCTATGAATCCCAGAACAGTTTATTTTGGATTGAAAGTGGGTAACTTCCTACAATAACAAAACTTGTATTCCCTGTAAAGCATTGTTTTACAGGGAATATATGTATTCCTTTTTGTAAAATATCCTCAAATATTATTCTGAATAAAATCAAAAAATACTTAGAAAGTGATGACTTTT